>NZ_NOIW01000089.1:0-21954 GCF_002708645.1 Sphingobium sp. IP1 | reverse complement strand
AAACTCCCGACGGTCGAACGGACCTGAGGGGCAACGGGCGTCGACACTGCGGCCATGAGATCGGGTGGCCACCCGATCTCATGGTGCCAGGTCATCCTCATGACCTCAGGCACAGATACAAGGGGCAGCGAGACTCGCGCGCGCAGCGCGCTAGTCGCAGCGGGGTGGGCTTTCGCGACGCTCCCCCGGCTTTCCTACTCGGCCCTTCTCTGATCTACCCTTGGGCATGCAAGCGCCGCCCCCTCTCTTTTCCAGGCCGTCCGCCTGTCGCGCAGCTGTCGCTTCACTGTCGCCTCGCCGTCGCGTCGAAGGCGCGCGGGCGTGACCCGTTTTCCCCGCCACTGTCGCGTCACAGGCGCGTGGCCGGCGCGTCGCGGGCGCATGACAGGCGCATTGGCCCGAAATAGCCCGCACGACACTGTGAACTTCGACTGTCGCGTCGCGTGTCGGCTGCAATCGGCCTTAGAGTGCGCGAAAACGGAAGTCGGTGAAGCGCGCTTCACCCGCGCCGGCAGAATAGAGGCCGGGGCGCAGCATCAGGAAGCCGCCACGCACATTATGGTGATAGCCCGACACTTCCATCCCCCGGTCGAACCGTTTCCAGCTCTTGCCGTCATCGCCGCTGATGTGAAAGCGGATGATATGCCGGTCGTTGGTGACGCGCATCCGCATCCGGCGGCCATGGGGATTGGCGGGGCGGCCGCGCTCTATGCCATATTGATGGGTGACGAACCGCTCCTGGTCGAAGCCCAGCCCGCAATAAAGCTGCTCGTCATAGAAGAGCAGCAGCCCGGCGACGCCACCCGGCGCAATCTCGATCGTGCATTCGAACTGATAGGCCTGGTCGCCCGCGACCAGCAGCAGTGGCGACGAACTGGAGGGGGCGGTGCCGCTGGCCTTCAGGATCAGCGATCCGTTCTCGACCCGCGCGCGCTGGGCCTCCTGCGGCGCCGGTTTGAAGAAATTCCAGCGCGATCCCAGGTGCAGCGAACTGAAATCATCCGACAGCGCCTGGCCATGCGGCTCGGCCTGCCCGCCCCTGGGCTTGGCGATCGGTTGCGACAGGTCGCCGCCGGTCATGCGGAACCAGCCGTCCGCCGTCCATTCGACCGGGTCGAGCAAGGTCTGCCGCCCCAGCGTCCAATAGCCATTTTCATAGCCATGATAGACCGACCACCAACTGCCGTCCGGTCCCTCGACCAGGGTGGCATGGCCGCGCGACCACCATTTTTCGGCGCGATCGATGGTGCGCACGATCGGATTGGCCGGGCAATTTTCCCACGGTCCATGGATCGACCGCGACCGGGCGGCGATCACCATATGGCCGGTCGGCGGCCCGGCCGTGCCGCCCACGGCGGTCACCAGATAGAAATAGCCCTTATGGCGCAAAATCTTGGGGCCTTCGGGCGAGAAACCCTCGACATCCCAGTCGTCGGGATAGTGCCAGGGGTCATAGACATGTTCGGGCTGACCGACGGTCGCCAGGCCATCGTCGGTCAGGCGCACCCGGTCGCCGCCCGACAGGAACAGCCAGCGCGATCCATCTTCGCCCACCGCATGGCCGGGATCGATATGGTTGGGCAGGTTGAGGTCGATCGGATCGCTCCACGGTCCCTCGATCCGGTCGGCCCAGATCACATAGCTGGTGTTGGGAGACGCCTTGACCGGGATGTATAGATAATAGCGGCCCTTGTGCTTGCACAGTTCGGGCGCCCAGACCGATCCGATATTCTTGTGCAGCGCCGGGCCGATCGGCCGCCAGTTCACCAGATCGCGCGAATGCCAGATGATGAGGCCGGGATAGGAATCGAAGGTCGAGAAGGTCATGTAATAATCCGCACCATCCTTCAGAATGGTGGGATCGGGATGGTCGCCGGCGATCAGCGGATTGAGGAAGCGGCCATCGCCCAGATCGGCGACGCGCTGATTGTCGAAGCCGCGCCGCCAGTCGGGCGCGGGGGCAGGCGTGGCCGGTGGGGCAGGGGGCGCCGCCCGCGCCTCGCTCAAACCACCCGCCAGCGCGGCCGAAGCCGTCGCCAGCAATGCGTCCCGTCGGCTGACTGACATGACCCTCTCCCGTTTATTGATACCGGTTACCTAAGGGCCATGACCTGATGCTGTCAAATGGCGCGGACCTGATCCTCGTAAAGCTCCAGCGGCAGTCCGTCTGGGTCAGCGAAGAAGGTGAAGCGCCGGTCGGTATATTCGTCCACCCGCACCGGCTCGCACGCCACGCCATGGCTTTCGAGCCGGGCGACCTCCGCATCCAGGTCGCTGACGGCAAAGGCAAGGTGGCGCAGGCCACAGGCTTCGGGGCGGGAAGGGCGCGACGGGGGATTGGGAAAGGAGAAGAGCTCGATCTGCGCATCGCCGACCGCCAGATCGCATTTCCAGCTGTCGCGTTCGGCGCGATAGACCTCGTTCAGCACGGGAAAGCCGAGAATGTCGACATAGAAATGGCGGGACCGGGCATAGTCGGACCCGATGATGGCGATATGATGGATGGCGTGCATCGCCCAGCGCTATCGCGGGATGCGCCTGCCACGCAATGGCTATCCGGCGATCAGTGCCTGAAGGTCGAGCAGCGCCCGACCAAAGGACAGGCCCTGCGGCCCGGCGACGAAGCGCGGCTCCCATTCCGGCCCGAACTTGTCCTTGTAGGCGCGCAGCCCCTCAAAGCCATAGAGCGCATTGCCATGCTGATAGAGCAGCGCGCCCAGCTTAGACCAGAGCGGGGCGAGGCGGCGGGCTTCAAGGCCGGACAAGGGCGCAAGCCCCAGATTGAACCAGCGATAGCCCTGCTCACGCCCCCACAGCATCAGGTGAATGAAGAGGAAATCCATCGTGCCATAAGGGGCGTCCTCGTCATGGCGCATCAGGTCGACCGACAGTTCGGACCGGTCGGGTGCCGCCCAGATATTGGCGAAGGCGACGATCCGCCCCTCGCGCCGGACCACGGCACAGTCGAACCGCGCCATATAGGCGCGATCGAACCGGCCGACGCTGAAGCTTTTTTCCTTATGCCCCTTGGCCCGCAACCAATGAGCGGAAATCTCCGCCAGCCGGTCCATCTCGGCGTCCAGCATGGCGGCAGGGATGAGCTCGAAACTGGCGCCCTCACGCACGGCGCGCCGCTCCGCATAGCGCAGCGGCTTGGCATCCGGGCCGTCCAGCGTGAAACCGGCCAGGTCGACATGCGCTTCCTCGCCATATTTGACGATCTGCAGCCCCAGTTCGATCGCCAGCGGCAGCATGTCCTGGCTGATCTGGTAGAGCAGCAGGCGGCCCTGCGCCGCATCGGCCTGTTCACGCAGGCGCCAGAGCAGGTCCGCCCACTCGCTTCGGGCGCCGATCGGATCGCCCATGACGATCCAGCTATGCCCTTTGATCTGGTACATCAGGCAACAGGTGCCGCCATCCGACACCAGGAAGCGCTTGTCGCCGATATAGGCGAGATTGGCGTCGGTGCGCTCGGCCAACGCCAGCGCAGCCTCCGGCGGGACGGTGGCATTGCTGGCCAAGGCGGGAATGGTCGCGGCCGGGCGCAGCAGGCGCCAGAGCGCCACGCCAATCAGCAGGACGGCCACGGCGAGGCTGGCGCGCAGGAAGCGCGAGGCATCGGCGCGGGCGGCAAAATGCCACCAGAGGTCGTTCTGATATTCGACATGCTTGTAGGCGAAGAAGCCGATCCAGACGCAGAGGCCCAGAACCACTGCGACCGTCGCCAGCCAACCGGGGGTGAAGGCGTCGGCGATGAGCTGGGTCCGACGATAGAAGGCCGGGCGCGCCCATTGCAGCAGCGCGGCGATCAGCAGCATCGCCGCCGCCTCCTCATAATCCAGCCCCTTGAGCAGCGAGAAGATCGCGCCGGCCAGCAGCAGGATGCGGGTCAGCCAGAAGGCCCCGTCCAGCCGCCGATAGAGACCGGCCGACAGGATCAGCAGCGCCGCGCCGACCAGGCTGCCGGCCATGTGGGAGGCTTCGAGGAAGGGCAAGGGCACGACGCTGTTGAGGGTCGCGACCCGGTGCGGGATGGCCGGGAGCGAACCCGATACCAGCAGGATGGCGCCGCCCAGGAAGACGAGCGCCGCCGTCATGATCGGTGCGAGGCCAGTGGTGACGGCCTGCAGGCCGCGCAGGGTGCGGCGCAGCGGCTGCCGCCAGCGCCAGCCCTCCTGCGCAACGATGATGCCGACAGCGATCAGCAGCGGCAGGATATAATAGACCAGCCGATAGGCGAGCAGCGCGGCGACCAGTTGCGGCCGGTCCACGCCGGGCAGGGCGGCGAGCATCACCAGTTCGAACACGCCGACGCCGCCGGGCACATGGGTCAGCAGCACGGCGACGATGGCGAGCGCATAGCCCAAGAAGAAGGCAGGCCAAGCGTGCAGGCCGATACCGGGCACCAGGACGAACAACGCCGCGCTGGCGGCAGCGAGATCAATGGCGCCGATGCCGATCTGGCAGAATATTCGCGAGGCGGGCGGCAGCGGCAGGGACATGCGGCCAAAATGCAGCATCCGTCCCTGCCGGCCGGCATAGAGGATCAGGCCGATGATGGCCGTGAGGGTCAGGCTTCCGGCTACACGCAATGCCGGCGCGGACAGGCGGACATCGCCCATCGACAGCGTCTCCGGCCGCCAGACCAGCATGATCGCCGCCAGCGTCAGAACCCCGCCCCAGAAGGTGGCGCCGGCGATCGCGACCACGCGCGCTACGTCCGCAACGCCCAGCCCCGCCGCGCTGTAGATGCGGTAGCGTGCCGATCCGCCGGTCAGCAGCGACAGGCCCAGATTATGGCTGAGCGTATAGCTGGTGAAGGAAGCGAGCGCCGCCGTGCCATAGGGCAAGGGGCGGCCGATCGAGCGCAGCGCCAGCACGTCGTAGAAGGTGAGCGTGACATAGCTGATCGCGGTCAGCAGCAGGGCGGGGATCAGGGCTGCCGGGCCAAGTGCATGAAAGGCCGCGCGGATGTCGCGCACATGCACATCATGCAAAAGATGGTAGAGTGCGACGAAGCCGAGCGCGGCAAGCAGCACGACCAGCCCAACCGACAAGGGCGTCTGGTAACGGCGCAAATATGTCATGGCCCCCATCCGCCGCTATCCCGTCTTGACCCGGTGCCAGAGCTGGCTGCGGCAGAACAGCCCGCCCAGGATGCAGCCGGAAATCTTCAGCTGGTCGGGGCCCTGCTGATCGATGGTGGAATAGAAGGTGCGGCCCATGTCGGGCACATAGACCCGCCCGGCCCAATGGCCCGGTCCCTTGGGGCGGTAATCCTGCAACAGGGTGGTGCCGACCAGATGCGGGATGCCGGCATCGCTGGCATCGGCCAGCGCTTCTGCATTGGCGTGGCTGACCCAGCCGCACAATCTGTCCTGACAGGCGCCGGTCGTGACCGTGACGCTGCCGCGCGGATTGATCCAGGAACCCAGCACCGGATCGGCCGCCATCGCCGGAACGGCGATGATCAGGCTGATGCCGGCAAGGAACGGGCGCAGGGCGTGATGCATGGGTCAGGTCTTCCGGATCAATCCCTGCCGGGCGAAGACCGCGTGCAGGACATGGTAGAGCGCATCGACATCATGGTCCAATGGATGTCCGCCCGGCAGCGCGACGGTCTGCACATTGGGCTGGTGCAGCAATGGGCACAGGCTGGCCGCTTCCTCCTGCCCATGAACGCAGAGCAAAGGCGCCCAGTCGAGCTGGCGTGCTGTCGGCAGGGCATCCGCCTCCGCCATGGCAAAGGTGAATATCTCGCCGGGCGAAGCGCGATATTCGACCGTGGCGCCTGGCACGACCAGCGCCACCATGGCGATGGCACGGCGTTGCGCGGGGGGCAGCGTGGCAAGGCCGACATGCGCCATGTCGGCGCCGAAGGACTGGCCGATCAGGATGACCGGCGCAGCGGGATCGATGCTGTGGGCCTGGGCCAGGGCTTCGCCGATCAGTGCAGTGACCTCTGCCGGGCTGCGAGTCTTGCGAAAATAGGTCAGCGAATTGACGCCGACGGTCGGCAGGCCGCCTTGCGTCAGGCGGGCCATGATGCCCGGCCCCATGCCGACCTTCATGCCCATGTCGCCCGACAGGATGATGGCGATCGGCGTGCCATGGCCCGGCCGATAGCCCCGGGGGCGGGAGAGAGAAAAGGGATCGCCGCCCAGATAGCCGAGCCATTGGAAGGCCGCCGCCAGCAGGGCGAGGATCAGGATGGGCAGGATATACCGGATGCTCTTGCCACCGCGCGCCATCATGCCGTCTCCTCGATCGACCTGAGCGCCCGGCACGTCGGGAGGAGACCGACGTGCCGGGCTGTGAGCGGTCGGAACAAGACCCACGCGTTCCGACCGTTCGGCCAGCTGGTCCAAGCTGGCCTGTTTCGTGCCACCCAAGGGGGAGGGGAGGTGGCACGACCGATATGGCCCATGACGGCCTGCGATAGCGTGGCTGGAAGATGAACTTTTGGAGAGGCGGTCGATCAGATGCGGCGGGCGACTGCGCCGGCGGCCCAGCCCATGCCAACGGCGAGGGCGATGGCGGTCAGGCCATAGAGGAAAGACCAGCGTTCGGCCGCGACGGCCATGAACTGTTCGAAGCCCGATTTGCGGACATGGATGTCGCGCACCGCCGCTGCCACGACGCGGCCGTCCTGCACCAGGAAGGTTTCGGCGGTATAGTCGCCCACGATCACACGGGCCGAAAGCGGCAGGCGGGCGCGATAGAGCACGCCGTCGCTGATCTCCACTGTGCCGGGGCGTTCAACGAACAGGCCGTTGCGCTGACGCAGATCGACCAGGCCAGCCTGGAACCGGTCCAGTTCCGCGCTGTCGTTGAGCGAGGAGGGGGAGAGTTGCAGCTTGTCGACGCCAAGTTCGTAGATCGCCGCCGTGCGCTCATCGACGATCCGGTCGATCGGCCGGGAGGAGGCCATGGCATAGAAGCTGGGCGCTGAGCGAAATCGGGCGCGGTCGGCATTGACCCAGATGCCGGCCACCTTCTGCTTTTCGCGCATGGTGATCGACTGTTCGGGGCCCTTCAGCACGACGACGATGTCCGCCGGCTTGTCCGGCCGTCGCCCGTCCGGATAGACGATCGCACCGAACAGCAGCAGGTCCGCGCCGGTGAAGCTGTACTGGATCTCGACCTCGCGCTGGGACACATCGGGCACCAGCTGCGGTTCGTCCGCGGCACTCAGCAGCAGGGCCAGGGCCGGCAGGATGAGGCGGGATATCCTCATTTCACGTCGATCGTGAAGATTTCGTCGGGCCGCCAGCCCAGCCCCAGCGCCATACGCGCGGCGACCAGCAGCACGATCGCGGCGAGCAGGATACGCAGATATTCAGGCCGTATCGTCATCGACAGCCGGGTGCCGACCTGCGCGCCTGTGACGCTGCCGATCAGCAGCAGCATGGCCAGCACCAGATCGACCGCCTTGGTCGTCATCGCATGCATCATGGTCGTGGCCATGGTGACGAACAATATCTGGAACAGCGATGTGCCGACCACCGACTGGGTGTTCATGCCGAGCAGATAGAGCATCGCCGGCACCAGGATGAAGCCGCCACCCACGCCCAGCAACATGGTCAGGATGCCGGTTGCCATGCCCAGCAGCAGCGGAGCCAGCGGCGAGATATAGAGGCCCGAGCGATAGAAGCGCCAGCGCATCGGCAGTGCGGCGACCAGCGGATGGTGGCGGCGCTTGCGCGCCTGCATGCGCTTGCCGGTCTTGAGCGCGATCAGTGCCTGGATCGACTCCTTCGCCATCAGCGATCCGATGCCGCCCAGCATCAGCACATAGAGAATGCCGATCACCGTATCGATCTGCCCCAGCGACTGGAGCAGGCGGAAGATGAGGACGCCAAGGCCCGCGCCGACCACGCCGCCGGCGATCAGTACGCCGCCCATGCGGAAATCGACGGTGCCGCGCGACATATGAGTAACGACGCCTGATACGCTGGCGCCGGTTACCTGGCTGGCGGCAGAGGCCGCTGCGACGGTGGGCGGGATGCCATAGAAGATCAGCAGCGGCGTGGTGAGGAAGCCGCCACCCACGCCGAACATGCCCGACAACAGGCCGACGACGCCACCCAGTCCGATGATGACCAGGGCGTTCACCGACAGATTGGCGATGGGCAGGTATAGATCCATGCCCCATCGGGTTAGAGACAAAAGACTCCGAGCGAAAGCCGGGAGATGGCCGGCAGGCTAAAAATCGGCGGCGAGTGTGACCGCCAGGCCGGAAGCCGGTTTGGCTTGGCCGGCGACGCGTTCACGCCATTCGATCCCGATGCGTGCGGCGATCGCTTGAAGGGGCAGACGAAACTGGATTTCGGGGCCGATATCCAGTCGTTCGACATCGGGTTGCGCACCACCAGACAGGCTGAGACCAACGCGTAGAGGGCTGTCCTTGATCGGCGCGAGCAGCGAGAATTTTCCGTCGATGAAAAGATCGCGCTTGTGCAGCCCTACCATGCCGGTCTGCGCGTACAGGCTGGCCTCGATCGGCCCGGCAACGGGTTTGGGGCCAAAACCGCCGACGAGCAACAGAGCGAAAGCGTCGCGCGCCTGGGTATCGAGCGCGATCCGTCGCTCGGCGGCAAGGCTGACGGCAATATGGCGTATTGGCTGATAGGACAGGCCGACCGCGGTTTCGGGCGCTTCTGGCGACTGGAGGGCCGTCGTGGCCCGACCATAAGCTGCAAGGCGCCCCGAGGATCGGGGCATCAGGTCGAAGTCGATCCGCGCGCCGGCCTGCGACCCGCCAAGGCGCCCCACGGTGGCGAGGTCTGCCGATGAACCACCGCCGGAGCGCCAGAGCAGCCAAGCGCTGCCTTGCCAGCGATCATGGCCGACGGGCGATATGGTTGATACCGAAATGGCGAGGGGATCCATGGCTTTGGGTCGGGCTAGGGGAGGTCTTTGTCTGGAGGCGCCAGAGTTCAACGACCATGCGGTCGATAGTGGCGCGATGGCATAAGAGGTCCGGACTGGCTTGACGGGCGAACTCGCACGGATGGGTTGCCACTTATTGCCAGAATATATTGCTGTCTCTGCTCTGTGGATGATCGGGATCATGCGCTCCTGACGAGTGGGGGAGTCGATCCGACTGCCTTTGGCCGGGGCTGGCACTGTCGCTGGTAGCGGCGCTGTCGAAGCGATCGTGCCGAACAGGCGCATGCCGGTCCAGCCGATGCACAGCATGAAAAAGAAGCGCACCGGCCGTCCATCGGCCGATGATCCGATCATGCCTGCTCCTCCATGTCGGGGAAACGATGTTGCGTCTTGTCCCACACCAGCGGCTTGCCAAGCAGCGACTGGACATAGAGGATCACGGCGCGCCGGGCGGCCAGGATAGCGATCGCGTTGCCGACGAACATGCGCGGCACGGCCGCCAGTCCATGCCGCCAGCCATAGGCATGGCCGGCAAAGATCGCGCGCATCGTGATGCGCCATGCCATGAGCCAGAGATTGAGCGTCAGCAAGGTGTCGATCAGCGGTGTCGATGGGCGCATTTGCGGCGCCAGGAACGGGCGCGCCAGTTCCAATATGCTCCAGAGCAGCAGCGTGGCGTAGGCGGCGACGATGATCAGGGCCGCAAGGGTGGCGCGCCGGTCCCTGATCCGCATCCACCATTCGGCCGGGCCACCCTGCCAGCCCATCCGGTCCCAGCCGGCAAGCGAAATGCCGATGATCCAGCGTGCCTTCTGGCGGATGGCGGCCGGGGCGCTGTCGGGAAAATATTCGCGGGTCGCGACCAGTCGGCCTTGAGCATCACGGATGCGCAGGAAGATGCCCCGGCCGCCCATGTCGGCGATCCGCAACCCTGCCTCATAGTCTTCGGTTAATGATCCCGGATCGAATGGCCCAGCGCCGGTATGCGGGGCGAGAGCGGCCAATATATTTCTTTCAAAGGCGCAGGCGACGCCAGCAGAGGGAATGGATGCACCAAGAAATTCCCTCACTGTCAGGGACTTGCCATGGGCTTCCGCAAACTCATCGCAATAATGATTGGCGATCGCACGGGAAAACCAGGTGCCGCGACCCGGTAGTGGCAGTACCGGCAATTGCACCAGCGCGAACCGGTCGATCATGTGGTCAAACAGCCGGATTTCATCGGGATGCACGACGTCTTCTGCATCGTGCATGACGATGGCCTTGAACCGGATGCCGCTTCGACCTTCCTCCGCCAGCATGCTGCGCCAGTTGATGTTCAGGCAATCGGCCTTGGTGGTCGGGCCGGGGCGGTCATTCAGGCACAATATGATATGCGGTTGATCGATGGCGGCCGATGCGATCGCGTCGATCGTCGCCGGATCATTGGGATAGGCGCCGACGAATATGCGATAATCGGCATCGCCCCAGCAATGTACGGCATGGCGCAGCATCGCGCCGATGACCTCCGCTTCCTGCCAGGCGGGAATGAAGATGGCGATACGGCCGGGCGTCGATGAAGGTGGCAATGTCGCCATCGTCATGCGGAGGCGGCGAGGATGCCGGACCGCCCGCCACGCTCGGCGGATCAGGAACAGAAGGTCGATCGCCAGATCATCCAGCCCGCCCAATGCAAAGCCGATGACCGCGAACAACAATATCTCATAATGCAGCGCCTGCAGCGCGCCAAAGAGCATGTCCCCCACGATCCCGGATTTCCCCTGTCCCGATCGCCATGCGGCTGGGCGAATTTATGCCATGAGAACAGCGGTCTTCCAAGTATTTTGGAGAAAATCTGTCAACAATGGCCGGCGGATCTGGGTTGGACCTGAGCGGAAATTTCCCTAAGGGGGAAGAATGGCAGCACCGGCAAGCACTTATGGAGAAGAGACGTGACCGAACGGCCCGTGTCCGCCCTCAGGAATTTCCTGAAGGGAGAAGCAGGCAGTGGCGTCTTGCTGATGATTTCGGCCGCGATCGCAATGATCATGGCGAATCTTCCTGGTGCTGCCGGCCATGTCTATCATGACATCTTCCATATGGTGACGGGGCCGGTGCTTGCTCCTGCGCTCGGTCCCATGACGATCCATTTGTGGGTCAATGACGGACTGATGGCGATCTTCTTCCTGCTGGTCGGGCTGGAGATCAAACGTGAGTTCGTCGATGGCGGCCTGTCCACCTGGGAGAGGCGGCGCCTGCCTTTCATTGCGGCGGGGGCGGGCATGATCGCGCCGGCGCTGGTCTATCTGGCCGTTACGGCTGGGGAACCGGCCCTGGCGCGCGGCTGGGCGATTCCGGCGGCCACCGATATTGCCTTTGCGATCGGGGTTCTGGCGCTGCTGGGATCGCGGGCGCCCGCATCGATCAAGCTGTTCCTGACGGCTGTCGCGATCGTCGACGACATGGGCGCGGTCGCGATCATTGCGCTGGCCTATAGCCAGGGGCTGGATATCATGGCTTTGGCCGGCGCCTTTGTCGTCCTGCTGGTCATGTTCGGCATGAACCGTGTCGGCGTGCGGGCCTTGGCACCTTATCTCATCGGCTTCCTGCTGCTCTGGTATCTGATGCTGCTGTCGGGCGTGCATGCGACGATCGCGGGCGTGCTTGCCGCCATCACCATCCCGGTCAATCGCACGCCGGGTGCGCCGGATGCGGTGGACAGTCCGCTCCATCGCCTGGAACATCTGATCCATCCCTGGAGCGCCTATCTGATCGTGCCGCTCTTCGGCTTTGCCAATGCCGGCATCACGCTCAATGGCGAAGCGATCGGCGCTCTGCTCAGTCCCTTGCCGATCGGCGTGGCGCTGGGGCTGCTGCTTGGCAAGCAACTGGGCGTGTTCGGTAGCATCTGGCTGGCGCAGAAACTGGGCATCGCGGCGCGGCCTTCGGGGGCGACCTGGGTGCAGATTTACGGCATGGCGCTGTTGTGCGGCATTGGCTTCACCATGAGCCTGTTTATTGGCGCGCTCGCCTTTCCGGGGCAGCCATTGCTGGTCGAGGAGGCCAAGATCGGCATCCTTGGCGGATCCTTGCTGTCCGCGCTGTGCGGTTATGCGGTCCTCCGTTTCGCGCCAATGCCGCGATCGGTCGAGCGGGGCGCAGGGTGAGGGGAATCGCGTAGCATTAACCTTCATGCTACTATCGCCCTGCCGTTGCCGCGACTCGCTTCGCGTCAGCGCGCCGACCGCACTTTCGAAAAATACGGGAGGAGGGCGAACCGATGGAGACGGACGTCAACTATCTGCTGCATCGCCAGCAGATGTCGCTGATAAACGCGCAGGCAACAACATCGCCCGAGGGGCGCGCTGCCTATGAAGGGCTGGCACGCGGTTACATCGATCAGGTCGAAGCCTATCGCAGGCGCAATGAGCAGCGGGAGAGGCTGATCATTCCGGCACATTGATCCTCCGACCGTCGCGCCATCGCGCTATCGACGGGAAATCAGGCGATCGATCACGTCCTGATGCGGGCCATCGGCACCGCATTCCCGTTCCAATATCGTCTTGATCTTTTCCAGTTCGGCTTCGGTCAGATGTTCGATGCCGATGAAATCGTTGCGCGCGGTCTCGATCGAACGGATCAGTTCGTCGAGCTTGGCCTGGATCGCGGCGCCGTCGCGGTTCTGGGCATTCTGGATCAGGAAGACCATCAGGAAGGTGACGATGGTCGTGCCGGTGTTTATCACCAGTTGCCAAGTGTCGGAATAATGAAAGAGCGGGCCGGTCACGCCCCAGATCAATACCACGCCGACCGCCAGGATGAAGGCGAGCGGCTGGCCGGTCCAACTGGCGATCCGTGCCGACAGGGCGGAAAATATCCGATCCATGCAAACTCCTTTGGCTGTCCTGCGCATTTAGGCTCTGTTCAGCCATCTGCTGTCATGGCCATGCCCATGGCAACCATATCTTTTCGTGCAACGATCGGCGCGCTCGCCGGCTCCCTTCTGCTGGCCTCCTGCGCCAGCGTTTCCCCCGAATCACGCGTGCGCGCCGGGCTGATCGATGCTGGTCTTTCGCCGCGAATGGCGGGCTGTATGGCCGAACGCATGGTCGATCGGCTCAGCCTGGTGCAGTTGAGGCGGCTCCAGTCGATCGCCTCGCTCCACAAGTCGCACATGGGCAAGATGAGCATGGACGAACTGCTCTATAAGGTCCGTGCGCTGGAGGATCCGGAGATTTTCCTGGTGACCAGCAAGGCCGCCATTCACTGCTCTTTCTGACGCCGATTTCACAATAAAGCAGGGGCGGGCTTCGCAAGGGTTTTGCAATTTTGCAAAGTCGTTTTGCGAAATCGCTCTGGCCCTGCTTCTTCGCCTGTGCTTAACCCGCCCCAACAGTTTTCCTGTGAACAAAGGACGGGCTAGCCCATGAACATTCACGAATATCAGGCGAAGGAACTGCTCGCCAAGTATGGCGCGCCGATCGCCGCCGGTCACGCTGCATTCACCGTCGAGGAAGCCGTCGAGGCTGCCAAGAAGCTGCCCGGGCCGCTCTATGTCGTGAAGTCGCAGATTCACGCTGGTGGCCGCGGCAAGGGCAAGTTCAAGGAGCTGGCCCCCGAAGCCAAGGGCGGCGTCCGCCTGGCCTTCAACCTGGACGAGGTGAAGGCCCACGCCACCGACATGCTCGGCAACACGCTGGTCACCATCCAGACCGGCGAAGCGGGCAAGCAGGTCAACCGTCTGTACATCACCGACGGCGCCGACATCGCCAAGGAATTCTACCTGGCGCTGCTGGTCGATCGCGCCACCAGCCGCATCGCCTTCGTCGTGTCGACCGAAGGCGGCATGGACATTGAAGAGGTCGCCCACTCGACCCCCGAAAAGATCCACAGCTTCTCGGTCGATCCGGCCACCGGCTTCCAGCCGCACCACGGCCGCGCCGTTGCCGCTGCGCTGGGCCTGACCGGCGACCTCGCCAAGCAGGCTTCGAAGGTCGCATCGTCGCTCTACGCCGCGTTCCTCGACACCGATGCCGAGCAGATCGAAGTCAACCCGCTGGCGCTGACCGAGCAGGGCAACCTCCTCGTCCTCGACGCCAAGGTCGGTTTCGACGGCAACGCCATGTTCCGTCACAAGGACATCGCCGAACTGCGCGACCTGACCGAGGAAGATGCGGCCGAAGTCGAAGCGTCGAAGTACGACCTTGCCTACATCAAGCTGGACGGCAACATCGGCTGCATGGTGAACGGCGCTGGCCTGGCCATGGCGACCATGGACATCATTAAGCTGAATGGCGAATTCCCCGCCAACTTCCTGGACGTAGGTGGCGGCGCCACCACCGAAAAGGTGACCGCGGCGTTCAAGATCATCCTGAAGGACCCGGCCGTTAAGGGCATTCTGGTCAATATCTTCGGCGGCATCATGAAGTGCGACATCATTGCCAATGGCATCGTCGAAGCTGCCAAGGAAGTGAACCTGTCGGTTCCGCTGGTTGTCCGCCTGGAAGGCACCAACGTCCAGCAGGGTAAGGACATTCTGGCCAATTCGGGTCTGCCGATCGTCCCCGCCGACGATCTGGGCGATGCGGCCAAGAAGATCGTGGCAGAAGTGAGGAAGGCGGCCTGAGCCCCCTAATCACCTGAGAAGATACGCCATAGGGCGTGGGTGACCCGGAAACGGGTCGCCCACGTCCGTGTTCGCGTTGGCGGGCGATGGCGTGAAAATGGAGGATGTTGAAATGAAGATCCTTGTGCCCGTGAAGCGGGTTATTGATTACAACGTAAAGCCGCGCGTGAAGGCGGATGGCACGGGCGTGGACCTGGCCAACGTCAAGATGAGCATGAACCCGTTCGACGAAATCGCCGTCGAGGAAGCCATTCGTCTGAAGGAAAAGGGCGCGGCGACCGAGGTCGTGGCGGTATCGATCGGCGTCGCCAAGGCGCAGGAAACGCTGCGCACCGCGCTGGCGATGGGCGCGGACCGCGCCATCCTGATCCAGACCGATGACGAAGTCGAACCGCTGGGCGTCGCCAAGCTGCTCGCCAAGGTGCAGGAAGAGGAAGGCGCTGGCCTGATCATCCTGGGCAAGCAGGCGATCGACGATGACAGCAACCAGACCGGCCAGATGCTCGCCGCGCTGCTGAACCTGCCGCAGGGCACGTTCGCCAGCAAGGTCGAGGTCGAGGGCGACAAGGTCAATGTCACCCGCGAAGTCGATGGCGGCCTGGAGACGGTGAAGCTCAACACCCCGGCGATCATCACCACCGACCTGCGTCTCAACGAGCCGCGCTATGCGTCGCTGCCGAACATCATGAAGGCCAAGTCCAAGCCGCTCGCGACCAAGACCCCGGCCGACTACGGCGTCGACATCGCCGCCCGTCTGGAGACGCTCAAGGTCTCCGAACCGCCCAAGCGTTCGGCCGGCATCAAGGTTGCCGATGTCGATGAACTGGTGGCCAAGCTCAAGGCTCTGGGAGTTGCAGCATGACGAAGACGCTCGTTTGGGTTGAACATGAGGGCGGCGCCGTCAAGGACGCGACCCTTTCCGCCGTGACCGCCGCCGCCAAGCTGGGCGAAGTCCATCTGCTGGTCGCCGGCCAGGGCGTCGACGGCGTGGCCGCCGAAGCCGCCAAGATCGCCGGCGTGGGCAAGGTCCATGTCGCCGACGACGCGGCCTTTGGCCATGCGCTGCCGGAGAATGTCGCGCCGCTGATCGTCGAGCTGATGGGCCATCATGATGCGTTCGTCGCGCCGGCCACCAGCAACGGCAAGAATATCGCGCCGCGCGTCGCCGCGCTGCTGGACGTCATGCAGATCAGCGACATCCTGTCGGTCGAGAGCGAAGATACCTTCACTCGCCCGATCTATGCCGGCAACGCGATCGCGACCGTCAAGTCGAAGGACGCCAAGAAGGTCATTACCGTTCGCGGCACCGCCTTTGAAAAGGCGGCCAAGGACGGCGGCAGCGGCGCGGTGGAAGCCGTGGCCTCGACCGGCGACAAGGGCATTTCCGCCTTCGTCGGCGCCGAGATCGCCAAGCTGGAACGGCCCGAGCTGACCAGCGCCAAGGTGATCGTGTCGGGTGGCCGCGCGCTGAAGGACGGTCCGACCTTCGAGGAATATATCATGCCGCTGGCCGACAAGCTGGGCGCGGCCGTGGGTGCCTCGCGCGCTGCGGTCGACGCGGGCTATGTCCCCAACGACTATCAGGTCGGCCAGACCGGCAAGATCGTCGCGCCGGAAGTCTATATCGCCATCGGCATTTCCGGTGCGATCCAGCATCTCGCCGGCATGAAGGACAGCAAGACCATCGTCGCCATCAACAAGGACGAGGATGCGCCGATCTTCCAGGTGGCCGACATCGGCCTGGTCGGTGATCTGTTCAAGGTGGTGCCGGAACTGACCGGCAAGCTGTAAGCCGGATTGGCTTGAGTAGGAAAGGGCGTGGGGAGCGATCCCCACGCCTTTTTTGTCATTCGCAGTTGATGTCGTTCTTGTCGATGGCCCGGCCGGCAAGGGCGCCGCCGGCGCCGCCCAGGATGGTGCCGAGCGTCTTGGAGCCGCCGGGAGCGATGACATTGCCGAGCACGCCGCCGGCGATGGCGCCGACGATGGTGCCGGTGGTGCCGTCATCCCGCTTGCAATAATAGCGGCCGTCGCGGTCGCGGTAGATCTGGTCATTGTCGCCGAGATGGCGGCGCGGCGGGCGGCGATCCCGGTCGCGGTCACGGCCGCCGGGCGGGCGGTTGTAGCCGCCGGGGCGGTCATAGCCATAGCCGCCGCCATAATTGTCCGAGGCGCAGGCGCCGAGCGGGAGCATGGCAAGGGCGGCAAGCGCCATTATGGGGGTACGCACGGGATAGTCTCCTCTTCTTTTCCCTGTCGGGAGGAGAACCCGCAAGCGGCGCGAAGGTTGCGCCAAGATACTGATCAGAAACGCGAAACCGCCCGCCGCTGCCATCGAGAGGGGAGTGCGGCAGCGAGCGGACGGCATCAACGGCGCGTCGAGATGGCGCGCCGCCGAGAGGATGGGGCTTAATGGGCCAGGGGCGAGGCGCCGCTGGCCGTGGCCGGGGTGACGACCGGAGCCGGGCTGTCCTGGATGCGCTGGTCCTCCAGCTTGGCACGGGCTTCGTTATAGCGGGCGACGAGGTCGTCCTTGAACTCGGTCAGCTTGCCATCGTCATAGAGCTTCTTGCCGACATAGCCGGCGATGGCGCCGAAAATCAGGGTGCGGATCATGGGGAACTCCTTGGTTGCCAGTCGGGGAAAAGAACCGGCGTCGGCGACAAGGGTTCCGAGCATGATTGCGTCCGCGACGGGCCTTGCTAGTCTTGCGACGGACGGTGGCGGGGGCCGCCGTGACAAGGGGGTGGCAATGTCGGCATTCGATCTGGTGTTCGCGGTGTTCGGGCTGTTGCTGGGGCTGGCGATCGCCGAGGTGCTGGGCGGCTTTGCCCGCGCGCTCAAGCTCAAGCGGACCGCCAAGCCGGTGCGGATCGGCTGGCTGACGCCGCTGCTGGGGCTGTTCGTGCTGCTGGACCTCACCAGCTTCTGGGGCAGCGCCTATATCATGCGGGAGCAGATGGATGCGAGCTATCTGACGCTGGTCGTAGTGCTGGCGATCGTGGGCGTCTATCATCTTGCCGCGTCGCTGATCTTTCCCGACGAGCCGGAACAATGGCCCGATTTCGACGACTGGTATGACCGGCAGAAGCGGATGGTGATCGGCGGGCTGCTGCTGGCCAATGTCGCGGTCACGATCGGCCAGGGCGTGCTGGAGGAGGTAAGGCCGGTGGCCGATGCCCCCGCCGGACCGCTTGCCCCCTATGCCGCGCCGATCCTGCTGGGCGGGCTGGTGGGGCTGCTGACCCTGCTGGTCGCGCTGCTGCGGGTGCGGAGCCGGCGCGCGAACATGGCGATGCTGATCGCGGCGAACCTGATCCTGCTCGGCGCCAGCATTGCCGAGGATTATATCTGATCGGGATCGGGCGCCACGGTGAGGCGGCGCCCGGCCCGATTGGCCGATTATTCGGCGTGGGCGATGTTCACCGCGGCCATCTTGCCGCGCTTGTCCTGCTCCAGATCATAGGTGACGCGGTCCTTCTCGCGCAGGGTGGCGAGGCCGGCGCGCTCGACCGCGCTGATGTGGACGAACGCGTCCTGGCCGCCGGTGTCGGGCTCGATGAAGCCATAGCCCTTGTCGGCGTTGAAGAACTTCACGGTTCCGGTGATGCTGCTCATGATATTTCCTTCTTTCATGCGGCGGACCCATGGCGGGCACGCCGGGTCGCTAGAGGGGCAGGGAAAGAGGGAGATAGGTGCCGCAAAGCGCCGAAGACCGTCGATTTGCGACTATAGCAGCGCCCTTGTACGGCATTGCGGGCGTCCTGGCAAATCACTGGCCGATTCGGCGGGGTCTGCGGCCGCGTCCTCGTCTTCCTTCTCGTCTTCCTCCTCCTCGCTCAGAAGCTCGTAGCCGGCCGCTTCCAGCACGGCGATTTCCTCGTCACTGCCCGGCGCGAAGCCGAAACGGGCGTCGCGGGCGCGGGTGGCGGCCTCCTCATAGGGGCGGGCCTGCGCCTCCAGCTCCGCGGCATAGGCTGCCTCCTCGGCTTGTGTCAGGGCGCGGTCATACTCGTCGATATCGTAATAATCCTCGCTCTGGTCGCCGGTGAAGCCGGGCGGGGCGGGGTAATCGGTGCGCAGTTCCTGGCGATCCTCATCCCACCAGACGCCGCGCAAACGGGTCGCGGCCTCCTCCGGCGGCAGGTCGGCGCGGTGGATATGGGGCGGAAGTTCACACCGTTCATTGCGGTCGGAAAAGGGCGAGATTCCGGGCTGGATGGGCGGGCGTTTCGCACCGGGCTGGAGCGCCAGCCGGGCGGCGATGAAGAGCGCGACCGAGGCGGCGGGGGCGAGGGCGGTTGCCGCCTCCGGCGCGACGGGTTCGGGCGTCTCGGGCTGGTCGCCGTTGAGCAGGCGGGCGTCCGCCATGTCGCGGGCCATGCGCTCCATGCCGGTGCGCGGCAGGCCGATCAGTTCGGACTCCCTGTCGGCCTCTTCGGCCGGGCAGATCAGGTCGAGATAGGCGGTGAAATCCTGCGCCACGACGCGGGCGAGCGCGGCGTCCGACCCTTCGGGCGGGCTGTCGGCCATGCGATCGAGCCGCGCGAGCATCGACATGGCGAGGCGATTGTCGTGGCGGTGGCGGCGGACCTCATAATTGTCGGGATCCTTGCGGATGGTCTCCTCGCTGCCCATGATCGCGCGCGACAGGAGATCGTCGGCAAGGCGGGCGCGGGCGATCAGGATCGCGGCGTCCCAGCCCAGGCGAAAGGCGGCGCCGTCATGGCGGATGCGCAAGCTATAGGCCGAGCGCGCGGTGATGCGCACCCCTTCGCAGGCGAGCATGATGACGCCGGTGGCGGCAAGTATCTCCAGGAAGCGCCGCTGGCGCGCCGGGCTCCAGCCATCGACCCGCCGCTGCGGATCGGGCGTGGGGATAGTGTCCGGCAGGGGCGGCGTGATCGGCGGAAATGCGCAGGACATGGCAAGGCCCTTTCAGGGAAAGAGGACGCGTTGCCGGAAGGGTAGGCAGAAAGGCGGGGTGTAGGACAGCGGAATAGGATTTCAGGTTTTGTTCTGCTTGCGATCGATGATGGCCCGCATCATCCGCACGACCTCTTCATGCGGGATGCGGGGCTTGTCGCTGGCGAGGACAGCTTCGACTTGCGCCCGAAACCATTGGTCATAGGCGACCGGGTCTTCCGGTCCGCGCAGATGCGGTGGCGGATCGAAGTCGGCTTCGGTGAAGGCGTCATCCTCGGGCATCGCGGCACTATAGCAGGGCGGCGGCTTGTCTGATAGTTTGCCGGTCATGACGCTGGCATGCTTTCCCCGTATCGCTGTCGATCCCGCCATTTGCGGCGGACGGCCGATCGTGGCCGGAACACGGGTGCGGGTGAGCGACATATTGGAGATGCTGGCTGGTGGGGCGAGCGTGGACGAGATCGTCGCCGATTTTCCCTATCTCAGCGAGGATGATGTGCGCGCGGCGCTGGCCTATGCCGCCGCCATGGCCGGTCATCCCGTGGTGCTTGCCGCCGAATGAAATTCCTGATCGACGCGCAACTGCCACCGGCCCTGTGTCGGTGGTTCCGCGATCATTGGTCCGCCTGCATGCTTATCTAAGCATTGAGTGGTTCCCCACTTAAAGGCGTATTCCGGTCTGAAACCATGCCAGTCAAACGCGCTAAGCGCGTAGGCGCGCTCGAACTTTGCTCTGTTGGGCAAAGGCAGCTTCAATCTTGGAGCAGGTATCGTCGATAGCTTCCTGAAGGGCTTCGTTAACTTCGGGGTGCTTGCGAGCGGTGCGATCACGCAAATCTTTCAGGCCTGCGAGCATGTCCATCGTGCAGCTAAGATCGTTCATCGCTCATCCCTCCATGATTCGCTCTGCGCGCTTACGTTCGAAGAACCGAGAGTTCAACTCAGCTGGGAAATAATGTTTCCGTTTTACCCATACAAAGCCCTCGGAACGGGATATCACCGCGACGTCAATCGGCCCTCCGACCGTTTCCATACCCCGGGATACACGCCGTTTAATTGACGTTAAATTTACGAGCGCTTCGGCCATGCGCGCCATCTCTGGTTTCGGCATGAACTCAACCATGTCTTCAATCTCCTCCTGAGATTGTTGACGAATGGCTTCAAAGCTATCGTTCGTTAGTCCGTCGAAAAATGCCTTCTCCGCTTCTTCTGCATCTCGAGTCAGGCTCGCTTCATCCTCCTCGCTCATTTCCAACTTTTCAAGGATTTTCTTCCTGATATTAGAGTCCGTTTGGAAAATCAGGGATGAGCATTTCGGCGTAGGAGATTACCGCCCATGGCGACGAGGATCATGGCCTGCGAGACGTCGATGCGCTTCTCGTAATCGCGGACCAATCGGCGCCATCGGATCATCCAGCCAAAGGTCCGCTCGACGACCCATCGTCGGGGCAGAACCTTGAAGCCCTGCTGCTGATCGCTGCGTCGAATGACCTCGATGACGAATTCCAGATAGCTTGCCTTGTCCATGAGCTTGAGGCGGTCATAGGCGCCATCGGCGAAGAGATGTTTGATCCAGGGCCAGCGTTTGCGGATGCCATCAAGGATGGTCTGGGCACCTGCGCTGTCCGAAATGTCCGCAGTGGTCAGGTTGACCATCAGTAGCCGTCCATCGGTATCGACGGCGATATGCCGCTTGCGCCCGACAACCTTCTTGCCTGCGTCGAACCCACGCTTTTCTGCGGATGGTGCCTTAACCGACTGGCTATCGATCACTGCTGCGCTCGGACTGGCCTCCCGCCCTTGGCGCTCGCGATCGAGCATCAGTTCGATGTCGTGGATTGTCTGGAACAGGAACCTGCGAGCCAGTTCCCGGAACCAGCCATAAACCGTCTGCCATGCACCGAAATGGATCGGCAGCATCCGCCAGCCACAGCCCGACCGAACAAGGTAGCGCACGGCGTTGATTACCTCGCGAAAATCCACCTCGCGTGGACGGCCACGGCGCCCAGGCTTGGGCATCAGGGGCGCCAGGCGATCCCATTCCTCATCGGTCAGATCACTGGGATAGCGCTTCGTCTTCTTGGCAATCTGGGCCATTCGCCCTCGGCTCTGATGGGTCCACATCCAGAGCCTGAATCAGACGCAGAGCCTCGCGACAACCCCCGCTAACGATTTTCCAAACGGCCTCTTAGGCACCGCAGTTCGGCAGAAACTTGCGACATTCCGTCGGATGCCCTCATCTAGGCCATACAGGAAACGTTCCACCATTTCTTTCTGTGCAAATGGTATCACCTTAGCTTTATCACCGGAGCGATCTATGTCGACTTCATCGCTCTTCCAGTATTTTAGACGGTCTCCCACAACTCCGTAAACTTCATACGGCACAAGAGTCGGAAATAAATCATCTTTGCCAAAACCAGCGACGATGACGCCCGTATGAGTAGGCCCAGTACCTTTTTTTACTAAAATTAGTTGGCAAACATCAAAAATTGCAGTTTTTATATCGTCATTCGTATCGTCAAAAACGTCGG
>NZ_NOIW01000088.1:0-22278 GCF_002708645.1 Sphingobium sp. IP1 | reverse complement strand
TGCGCGAGAGAATGGTAGATATTCTTGAAAACATCCGGGGGCAGCCTCTCGAGCGGCAGGTTCATCCGAAACCCGTCGTTCAAGGTCAAGCCCACGAAGGGCGGGTTTGTCCCAGACCACGTCATAGCTGTCGTTCGGCTCAACAGCGCAGGAAGACGCGAGCCGTACGACCAACTTGGGCGCGTAACAGACATTTCCCAATCTGTCGGCGCAACGATCAAGGCCGCATCAGCAAGTCCCGACGGGCAATGGCAAGTCAGTTTCTTCCGCTCAGCAAAGTCATTCCGGATGCCGCCGCGACGAGTCGCACCGCCTTCGGCGGTTGCGCCCGGGACAGTTGCAAAATGCAGTAGCGCTTTGCAACTGTCCCGAGCGCTTCAATGGCCTCGGATCGTCTCAAACGGCGGATAATTTTGTAGCCCATAAATAAAGGGTTGCGGTGAGACGAGACACCATCTGCAAACATAACAACCAACAACTTGACTTACTCGGGACGGGGAGCCCCGAAGCGGTGATGCGGCGTTCGCACGCTTCACGGTCCATCCCCCATTCGCGCAGCGGATAGCGATAGTCGTAGAGCGGATCTTCGATCTTGGCGGCATGGGTGTAGCGGATCGTATCGCGCTTGCCGGCGTCGAACCCGATCAGTCGCGTCACCTTCTGACCCCTCGCCCATGCGTCGATCGCGGGCTGCCACGTTTTCAGGAAGGCGTCCTGTGGCGCCTTCTTGTATTTCAGGCTGCAACTGGAGCCACCGAGCGATTTGCTGGGCAGGGTGGCGTTGGTGAGCGCCATTTCGAGCAGAGAATAATAGGGCGGCCAGTGCTTGAAACGCCGCGGCTGATAGCGAACGATCTCGAAAGGGATACCGCGTGCGGCCATGCCGGTGCTGCCTCTTCGCTGAGGCCAAGGAATGCGGCACGGGTATAGACGGCGCCGCATGAGCGGCCGAGACGCGCGGCGATCGTGGCAGCGGGCTCCTGCCCGTAAGTCTGGATCAGTTCGTGATCTTCAAGCTCGCCCCACGGCCGCGTTGAATGGCGGCGCAGGCCAAGGGTGCAAATCTTGTCCCTGACACCATGCAAGCCGCGGCCCAGGGTTTCGGAAATTTCCGGCAGCGGAGTGTCGTCGTTGAACAGCTGGCGCAGGGTGCGAACGTCCTGAGGGGTCCAGCTATCGGGTCGATACACCATTTCGGCCAGTGGCGCCGATGGCGTGGGTATTGGCGCTGCCAGCGGTACAAGTTCGACGATGATGGGTGCGGTGTCGTCGGTCATGACAGGCCCACCACATGGACGTCGCTGAGACGGGCGCGCAGGCGCGTATGGAGGCGCGCCATGCGGTCACCGGCCCGTGGCATGGTATCGACGGCCGAGAGCGCTGAGAGGACGTCCAGCGCCTGATCCACGGCCTCGCGGGTGATGCAAAGATGCTTGGCCAGTTCGTTGGCGGTCGTGGCGTTGGGAGAAATGCCCTTCAAGGCCAGGCAGACTGCCGTTGCGGTCGGCGCGATCGGATCGAGCAGGAAGGCGTCGAGGGCGCGGCTGCCGCGCGCCTTCAGATTGTCGTCGCGCCGGCTTGGGGTTTCGCGAAGATGCTCGAGGTCGAGCAGCTTCTGGGCCTCGGCATGGTCGAGGTCGGCCGCGCCGTGCAGGTCCGGGGTGGCGCCGAGATGTTCGGTGATGGTCTGGTCGATCTTGGCGAGCAGCGGTATGCGGGTGAGCGCGGGGCCGAAGGCGTAGAACTCGCCAGCGCCAAGTGTGCGCAGTTTTTCGGCCTCGCTGCGGCTGAATCCCAGAATGTCGGCCGCGCGCAGGATGTCACGGTCGAAGACGTTGATGCCGATCAGGAAGTTCTGAAGCTCGGAGACGACGGAGCTGGAGAGCTTGGCGAGGCGCTGGGTCGCGATGATAGGTGCGATCCCGCGTTTGCGGCCTCGGGCGCACAAGTCGGTGAGCGTGGCGACGCCAAGGCGGCGGGTTTCCGCGTCTTGCGCGGAACCGGCCTGATGGGGCGCGAGCAGGTGCCCTTCGTCGATCGCTACGAGAACGGTGTGATTCCAGTCCTCACGCGGCGCGCCGACAAGGCCGGCGAAGAAGGCCGATGCCTTGATGATGCGCTGTTCGGGATCGAGGTCGGTGAGATCCAGATGGAGGGCAATGCGGTGGTGCCTCGCGCGTGTCGCTGCGGCAGTGAGGCCATCGGCGGCGATTTCGGCGGCCTTGATCGTGGTCGCCCCGATGTGCGCGGCAAGGTTGCCAAACTCGCCCTCGGGATCGACGATCATGGTTTGCACATAGTCGAAGGCTTCTTCGACGATGCGGCGCATGGTCTGGCTCTTGCCGGCACCGGACCCGCCCTGAACCAGCATGCGTCCGGCAAGGACGCGGGCGAGGTCCAGTTCGAGGGGGCCATTGCAGGTTTTGCCGATGGGAACCGCGCAGCGCGGGGGCGCTGGCGGTCCCGGCAGTTTGACGACGTTGGACATGGGCGGCTCCTTTCGGGTTGCTCGCCTGTCCCCTTCCCCCTCCCCTCAAGTGGGCATCGGCGCCTCGATCAGCCTGCGGCCTCGGGCTAGAAAGTGAACTCGGAGGCAGCATAGGCCCGCCAGAGGTGGCCTTCGGCCTCGATCTGGGTCTCGAAGGTGCGGATGGTATTTCCGATGGTCACGACAAGGCCCTTCTCCTCATCCAGTTCGATATGGCCGGGTTCGTAGACGCGGCCAGGCCGGATGCAGGGGTCATTGTCGCCCATTTCGCAGCCTGCGGCGGAGAGGTCGGGTACGGTAAGCCCGGTGCAGCGCCAGAGGTCGAAGCGTTCGCCTTCGGCGCTGGCCGTCATGTAGCGCTCCCTGGCGATCGTCCATGCCGCGTTGACGTGATCGAGGTCATCGCCAATCCCGGTTATCGCTCCTCGGGCAATCAGCTGATCGCCGCGATAGGTGAGCCATACGGCCAGCATGACCATGTTGGCATCAAGGAAGTCATGCGACGCGCAGCATCCCGGCGTGATCGTCTGGTTGTTCAGCCGCATGGTTTGCCATTCGTCAGGCGTCATTTCCTGGGCGAGCGCCTTGGCGAAGGCGCAGGCAAGGGCCTCGCGGTTGGCATGTTCCATAGCCTCGGCGTAATCCTCGCCGGTGTAGATGGCTTCAAGCTCGTCCTCCGCATTGCGGCGATAGAGGCCAAAGCGCGGCTCGCTCGCAATTTCGCGCAGCGTGGCTTCGGGATAGTCGATCCACATTTCGACGGGCTCGCCCATCGGCCCGGAGCAGACTTCAAAGCTGGGCTTGGTGTCGTTGCGCCAGCTCTTGTCCGTCCAGTCTCCCGGAATGGGCGGCATGCAGGCAATTGGATAGTCGGGGAATTGTAGAGCCCACCGCGTTTCGACTTCGGGGATGGCCGAGCCCATCGAGCACGATCGAGACGGCGAACATGGCGGCGGAGGAATCCTTGCCGCCCGAGACGTTGAAGACGATCCAGGCCCCGGCCTTGATCGCGGCGCGGATCTCGGCAGGCAGGGCGAGCGAAGTCAGTCCTGCCGGCATGGCGCCGGCAGGCTGCAGATGCTGGTGCAGCATGGGATCAGTGCGTCGTCAGATGGGCGGTGATCGCGGCTTCCTCGACGACGGGAAGCCTGCTGGCCATGTCACGCGCGATCGCTTCGCGATAGGCGACTGCCATCCACACCTCGCGCGGGTATCCTCTATATTCCCCGCCGATCAGCTCGATCTTGTCGCCATACTGCTCGATGCGTTGGCCGTTGTAGCAGACGAGGATTTCCCATTGGGTATGGCTGAAGCGCTTCTGCTCGATGGAGACGAGCGCCGGGTCGAATACCGGCTTGGGGGTCTCGGAGGGACCGGCGCCGGTGCCGAGTACCCGCCCGATGATCCCGGTCGTGCTGTGAAAATCGATTCCGGCATCGGTGATGATGACGCAGCCTCCGCCGAACTCGTCGGGCCGCAGGGCATCGCAGGTATAGGCCCAGGAGAAGGCGCAAGGGAGTGCGGACTTGCAGGCGGTGAAAATCAGGTTCGCCACCTGATCGACGCCAAACTGATTGCCGTTGAAGCTGACCTGGCAGTGCCCTTCGGCATCGGGTTCGCTGATGACGATGCTGCAGTCGAACGTCGGGAAGTCGGGATCGTCGAACAGGTCGAGAAAGCTCCCGAAATCGTCATCGTCCTTGGGCGGGAAGAGAGCGGCGAAACGCGGCCCAAGGTCGGCGTATGCGAGGTCGCGCCCGGTATCGCTTATGCAGGGGTCTTCGACGATCTCGCTCGCGCGCTGCGCCAGCCTGACCATTTCGGCATCGTCGGCCGTCATGTCGAGGATGAAGGAACTGGTGAGGTAGTTGTTCGCCATGATGGATCTCCTGCGCGCTCAGGCGGCATCGCCGGCAAGGCGCGCGCGGGCGGCCTCGGCGAGTTTGGGGAATGCGGCCGAAAGGTTGGTGTGGATGGTCTCGAACGCGGGGATGGCGAAGCGGCCGTTGGCGCCAGGGCGTGTCGTCAGCAGCGCGCCGATCGTCACCTCGTCGAGTTCGGGCCTCGGAATGCTGGCGACATTGCCGTCATATTCGACGGGGCAGGCAATCGCGGCCTCGATCCAGGAGCCAAGCCCGTCTTCTACGGCCTCGGCATAGGCGGCGACCGCAGCGTCGTTCTCGTCGTCGATATGCAGGACGAGAGTGCGGTAGGTGCCAAAATCGTGGCGATTGGGCTTGCTGGTGAGGCGGCAGCCTTCAGGGGGAAGGCCGTGGATCGCGATGATGCCGATGCGGTAGGCGTCGATCTCGAAGCGATTGACCCGCTCGAAATCCGGGGTCTGGCCAAGCTGGGCGCAATGGGCGTTCGCGGGCGCTGCGCCAATGTCGATGGTGTAGGACAAGGGAACCTCCGTCGATCCTTCATGGATCGTCTGTTCCCTTCCCCCTCATCTCTATGGGCTATGGATGTCCTGGGAGGTCAGCGGTAAATGCCGCTTCGGTGGCCGACGGTCAGCACAAGCACGACAAGCCTGCCATCCTCGATCTCGCAGACAATCCGGTAGTCGCCAACGCGGTAGCGCCAGCGCCCTGCCAAGGGCCCGGTCAATGGCTTTCCAGATGCGCGGGGATCGTCACTGGATGCAACACGCTCGCGCAGGAAGGTCATGATCCGCTTTGCGGTCTGGCGATCGAGTTTGGAGAGAGATTTTTCGGCGTTGGATGACAGTTCAATCTGCCAGGCCAAGGCGCTTCTCCACGTCGTCAAGGGAGCTTGTGGTTTCGCGGCCAGCGCGAATATCCTCGAGCACCTTGTCGGAGAGGTAGATGTCTTCCATGTCCTCAAGGCCGCGCTCGATGATTTCGCGCAGGTAATAGGCCTTGGTGCGCCCGGTGGTGGTCGCGAGATGGTCGAGGCGCTGCTCTACTTCTGGGGCGAGGCGTACTGACGTCGCCATGGTACTGTCTCCGATTGAATGCGTGTATTCACATTATCACATGGTGGCTGCCACGTCACTCCGGCTCGATCGTGAAGTTCCAGCCATGCACATGGAGCATTTCGTTCCCGTCGCGGTCGAAGGCGAGGAAGATGGAATCGAGGTCGGCGCCGGGTTCGATCAGCAATTCGAGCGTATGATGCGTGCTGTCTGCGATCACCGCGCGCGTGTAGCCGGCTTCGCGGGCTTCGGCCTCGGTGTGGATCGGCGGCGGCGATGCCTGGATGAAGGGCTTGGCGGCCAGCTGGGCGGGTCCTTCGAAGGTGCCGAGCGTCTTCAGGCGATCGGTTTCCAGCTTCGCGCCAAGATCCTTGGGCAGGTCGGCATAGTCAGCCGCAACAGCGATTGCGTCTGCAGCGGTTGGCAACTCTCCGGGGGCGCTACCCTTCCAGATGTAGGTTGCTTCCTCGCCCTCGATGCGGGGATGTGGCTGCATGACCTGCACGAAAAATGTCGACAGGGGCCGGTCGTATCCGATGGCGACGCTGCTTGCGACGCCCTTCCCGGCGAAATTGTATCGGCTCATGAGGGGATCTCCGGTCAGTTCATCAACGCCAGCCATTCCGCGTGCCAGGGGCGCGGGAACGGATTGTAGCGGATGAAGGTGGGGACAAGGGGAAGCCCCATCGCAGCGAGGCTTTCCGCCATGGAAACCCGCTGGAGGGCTTCGGCAAGGTCATCTTCCAGCATGAAGTCGAGCATGGCAGCTTCATGGACCTGTTCACAAGTGAGCATTGTCCAGTCCAGCGCATCGAGGAAGGTCTCCCGGCGCTGCACGAACCGTTCGATCCGTGCGGCATCGCTGCGGACCTGATCGACAACCTGTTGTGTGGTGAGCATGGGACGTCTCCCTAAGCGGCGATGGGTTCGCGGCTGATCGGTGCCGTGGTCTCGACGGGCACTGGCGACGACACGATGGCATCGAGGCGAAGATCGCGACGGATGCGGGCGGCAAAACGGGCACGCCGGAGGAAATCGCGCATGGGGGCAAAGCGCAGTTTCTGACCGGCTGCAGGACCGCGCTTGGCGAAGTATTGCACCTCGTTGCCTTCATGGAGCGGGCCCACGCTGAGCATGATCGAAATGTCATCGCTCGACAGCGCGACATATCCTGCGATAGCGGGATCGCTGGGCGTGGAGCTGACAGTGTAGCTGCCGGGGGCGAGGCCGATTTCCAGCGCGAGCGCCTTCATGGCCTTGCGCCCGTCGGCATGGAAACGCTCCTTGGCAACCCGGTCATGGGCGACGCCGCGCACCGCAAGGGTCAGGAGCGCGGGGAAGCGTTCGAGTTCCGTGGCGCGGCGGCTGCAGGCGAAGCGCAGGCTGTCATCATCGGCGCGGTCGGCAGTGACGGACGAGAAATGCCTTGCGAGTAGCGCGATTGCCGGATCGTGGTCGGGATCGACGCCGGCAATGCGGCAATCCTCCATGGCCCGGTTGAGGGCGTGGAGCGTCGCGGTGATGGTGGTAAGGCTGCTGGGGTCGATCGCCTGCATGTGACGGAACGGGACGTCGTAGGTCATGGTGGGGCTCCGGGTCAGACCGAGCGCATTCCCGCGCTCGATTGTCCCCTTCCCCCTCCACTCTGATGCCCTGACTTTCAGGCCGCTTCAGGAGTCTTCCGTGAACCAGTCGACCTCGGTGACATTGCCGCTGGCTTCGAGCGTCTCGATGTCGGCGATCGTCCAGCATTTGCGGTCGGTCATGCTGAGGTTGGCATAGCCGGCGTAGTAGCGGCCCTTGTGCTCGATGAACTGCGTGTAGACGCGCTGCACGACGGGTTCGCTGACGAACCAACCGGGGCTGAAGCGGCTGTAGATCGGGGGTAGGATGCCGAGCATGTGCTCGTAAAAGCGCTCAGTGACGCGCGTAAGCGGAAATTTTGCCATCGTGCGCTCGACCTCGGCCTTCTGGTAGGTTTCGCAGGTCACGAGGAAGGCTTCGGGGTCTTTCTGGCGATAGTCCGCCAGAGCCTTGGCATGGTCGGCGCCTTCCGCGACATAGGTCTGCGGGTACTGGCTGCTGGTGGTCATGATGTAATGGTCGGACATGGTGGGCTCCCTTGCGCGATTGAATTTCGCGCCCCACCGACCATCCCTCTATCCTCAAAGGCATTGGGGAAGAAGGTTCAGCATAAAGAACTCACGCCGATGTGACGGCATCCGATCGCCATATTTCGATAAGTTGAACCATAGCATCGCGATAACCAAAAGCGTCCGGGTAGACGGCACCGGGATAGGCCGCCAGATAACCAACAATAGTGGCAATATCGACACCGATGGACTGGTCCATAGCGAAGATGTCAGAGATTTCGAAATGCCCCCAATCATCTCCATTCCACCATGCGAGCAGGAAGTTTGCAACGCGACGGGACTGGCCCGTATCGGAGAGTGCAACGGCTATTAGCCGGCGAAGTGCTTCATCAGCGCTTTTATGGTCGATTTTAAGGGTGTCCATCTCGGCCTCCTTTTACAGCGTGATAATCCACATGGCTTAGTCTGCCTACTGTCATGCAACCCTGCGATGACTTCTGTACAGGTCTGCCGCCCAAGTCTCGATCCATCCAGCGGTCACTTCGTCGTGAGACAGGTCGCCGCTTTCGATAAGCGCGCGGATCTCGGCCTGCGCTTGCTGGATGGCGGCTTCCCATGGGTCGGAGGGTATTTGAGAAGGCGCGCGTTCGAGGCTGATGGCCATCGGGCGATGGGGTTCACGCAGCCGGTCACGCTGGGCAATGGTCCAGCGCTCCATGTGGTCGGCCGCAAGAGCATCGGTTTTCGATACCTGTCGGCGCCGGGCATCGCGCCGTGCTGCTGTGCCCCAGGCCTGGGAATCGAGCGAGGCGACGCGATGGGCATAGGGTTGAAGGTAAGGGATGGCCGCTCCCTTCACGCCGAACAGGTGGAGCCGGGGGCCGGGATCGGGGAGTATCCTGTCGAGGTGGGCTACAACGGCGATCAGACCGTCAGGGCCATGAATGTCGCGGCGGCACATGGAGCCGACCCCGACGACGGTGCCCGGATTCATCGACCACGCCAGCGCTTCCGCGCAGCGTTCGTAGTCTTCAGGGTAGCGGCCCTGAAGCACCGGCATGAAGCGCTCGATGATCCCAAGGTCATAGGCACGCGAGCGACATTCGCGGTTCGTCGCGATGGTGCGGGCGATGCGGTCGAGGACTTCGGCGCGATCGGCGGCAATCTCGGCCTCGCAGCAATAGTCGGCGGCCGCGAAACGGCGGAAGGGGTATGATGCGGCAAGCGCCATGTAGTCGGCGATCGACCATGGATAGCCGCCGTATTTGGCCATCAGCACGTAGCCGGCGCTGTCCAGATCGAGGCTCTTGAGCCCATGGGCATTGCCGAGCTGGCCGGTGCGCCAGCCATGCCATTCGCGCCAGCCACCCGAGGCGGTGCGCCAGCGCGAGAGGCAGTTCGCGGAAATCAGCATGGGTTGCTGCATCAGCCGCGCGCGTTGCAGGATTGGCCCTTCGTTGAGGTGGGGCAGGCCCACGATCACCTCGATCGTCATGTCAGGATCTCGGCGTCGAGTTCGTCGAAGCTGATGACGCTGGTGCGCTCTTCATAACGGGCAGCATTGACGAGGGCCTTGAACACCGGGTCGGCGTATGTGGGGCGGGCCATATGATCGACGCTGGCGAGGCGGTAGCCAAGCACGCCAACCTTGCCAGTGGGCACCCAATCGGCCCAATCGCCATAGGCGGTGGTGACAACGACCTTGCCGATGCGCGCCTCGAAGGCTTCGCGCTCGCGCCGGACGTGGCTCTGGCGGGGTTCTACGGGCTCGCTGGCGTAGGCTTCCCAGCGTTCGGGACGCCAGCTCTTGACGGTGTCGGTGGCGAGCGAGAGTTCGATGTCGAAGAGCAGATCTCCGGCAGCGGCAAATTCGGTCTGGAACGCGACGATCACGAGCGACCAGTCAACGTCGTGCTCGTACTCGGGTTCGTCCAGGCGCAGCGCCGCGGGCATGGCGGCCTGGCGCTGTTCGGACAGGACAAAACCGCCATGCGACGGGGTCGCGACGCGCCAGATACCGGGCAGGCGCTGTGTGGCTGTAACGGGCTTGCCCCAGCGGGTCATTTCGGGTGCGGGGGAGGAAGCGAATGCGGGCATAGGTAATCTCCTCGATCGTTCGCTTTCCCCTCCCCACTTCCCTCATTCGGCCTCGGAGAGCCAGGCCGCCATCGTATCGACGACAACAGGGCGCCTCTCGCAGTGCCGCCGTGCGCCCTCAGCGCTGTTGATGGCGCTGTGAAGACGGCCAGCGGCCTTGGAGGCGCCTGCCTCGCGCAGGAGGCCGCGCGCACGGCGCATGAGTTTCAGGGCATCGTCGATCTGTTGCCTGGATCGCGGTGTGGCGGGTTTCAGGCGGGGCATCTCAAGTCCTCCTGTCTCTTGAGGGCAATGCGCGCGGCGACTTCGCCGGCCGAAAGATCGGTCCGCTCAATCACGCGCCAGGGCTGCATGGCATCCCCGGGGGCGACCATGACGGCGATTCCGGCCTGCATCATGCGCTGCGCGACACGGATGGCATTCTCGCGGCTGCAGAGGCGCGCCCGCAGCGGCGAGAGGCTGGATGCCCCGCTCATGGCGGGGGCATCGCTGCAGAGGGCCGGGGCGCGAAGATCGTTCGATGCACCTTCGTTTCCGGGACGATCGACCATTCGAGGTCGCGGAAATTGCGAATGCGATAGTGCCCGTATTTCCCGACAGGACGGAAGGTTATGGTCGCGCCGCGCTTGACCACGGTAAACTCGTCACCGGCGAAGCCATCGGTGAAGGTGATCGCCTGCGGAAATTTGACGCGCATGCCATCGACGATCTTTCGGGAACGCTTCTGCAGGCGGGCGAGGCAGCGTCGGCGCCAGTCGAGTGAATACTCGTTGGTGGTGGGCGTGAGCAGGCGAAGGATGTTCTCGGGCGCCTCGGCCTCGCAAGGGCCCATGCTTTCGCTCATGTCCTTGTAGCCGAAGTGGAGAGCCTCCTTGTCCCTCGGGTTCCACTTTACGAGGCAGACCATGGCGATCACCTCGGTCGGCACGCCGTTTTCGGAGTATTGCACCGCTGCGTACCAGACCCGGTTGCCGGGGCAGGACGATGCAAGGACGCGGGCGCCGCGCGCGATTCCTTTGTCGTCCGGCGCATTGGTGAAGGTGAATTGGGCGTCGAGGTAGGACTTGGGGGTAGCGTGCCCGCCCATGTGGTGCCTGTTCATGAAGAGCCAGCCCATGGTGATGTCTCCTGATGTGTGGGGTCATGCCGCTGCCTTCAGGGCATCGCCGACAGGCGCAGTCGCCTCGGCAAGGCTGAAGGCGCGCAGATAGTTGAAGGCTTGTTCGGCTTTGGCCGAAGCGGTAAAGATGGCGCTGTGATCCGCACGGAGCACCCTGACCCAATGCGCAAGGTAGCTGGCATGGCTGTCGTGGAGTTCGGTCGGCAGGCCGAGTTCAGCGCAAATATAACTTGATGTTAATTCAGCACAAAGTTCTTCGACGCAGTAAGCATCGTCACCGAAACGCTTGCCGAACGTCCGGTTGAGCCGGTCCTTGCTCCCGCTCCAATGTGCGCTTTCGTGCCCTCGGGTAGAGGCGTAAGCGTCACCCGACTTGAAGCTGCCGGGACGGGGTAGCTGGATGTAGTCGCCCAGCGGGCTGTAATAGGCTTCGTCACCGCCATGGCGTACCCGCGCAGGGATTGCCGCGAAGAAGCTATCGATCGCGTCCTGGCGCTGCGAAAGCAGGCTCGGTGTCGGCGGCACGTCGCGGGCATAGTAGTAGTCAGGCAGGCCCTCGATCTCGTCTGCATTGTAGACGATGTAGTGGCGCAGGAAGCGGATCAGCTGGCCGGTGGCCTCGCCCATCAATCCCGGTTGCCCAGCCTTGCGGAAGCTGGAGGCATAGATCGACATGGAGGGATCGGCCTTGCGGCGCACTCGCGCTCCGAGTTCTTCGGCCTGGCGGGCGGTCATCCAGTAGCGGCTGCGGTATCCACGCGCGTCGGCGATCGTCCAGAGCCAGAGGCAGTTTATACCGTTGTACGGGGTGCCTTCATGGCGCAGAGGACGGCCGCCCTCCCCGGTCAGCGACCAGGAGCGGGTCCATGGCGTGGTTCCGGCCTCGAGGCGGGAGACGATGGCGTTGGTGACTTCGCGCGCAATGTCACGCGAATTGCGGGGCGTCTTCATGGGGTATGTCCCTTGTCCGGTGTGGCGAGAAAAGCCGCCGGTGAGCCGCAAAGCCCACCGGCGGTTCGTCAGTCAGGTTGGGGACGCGGGTTATTCCGCCGCTTCGGCCCACTGGCTGACGGCATCGTCGTCGCCGTAGACAGCGGGCGAGCCATCATCGATCTGCTGATCGTCGTCGCCTTCAGCGGAGCCCGCATCGTCGATCGAGACGCCCTCGCCGTCATCCCCGTCGTCGGGCCCGGCAAGGGCTGCGTCGATCAGGCTGGCCAGATCGTCCTCGGCTTCGCCGTCGGAGCCACGTTCGCCGGCTTCTTCGGGCGTGTCGTCGTCGTCCTGATCGGTCGTCGTCTCGGCGGGGGTGAAGCGCATCGCTGCGGGCACCCAGGCGAGCGCCTTCTCTTTGACGTCGGTCTCGATCACCGCGTCCCCGGCGAACAGCTTCTCGCAGGACGTCGAGATTTCGCCCTTCTTCTGGCTTGCATGGCGGCTCGAGAGAGCAGGACCGCCCACCTCGTCGAGGAGCGAGAGCAACGCGCCCTTCGATACGCGGTCGAAGAAGTTTGCCGAAGTAGGGCGCCACCACTTGGCAACGTCGACCTCCAGCAGGCCGGCAAGGTGGTTCTGGAGCGCGTTCTGCCGATTGCTGTAGGTTTCCTTCGACTTGAAGGACTTGGCTACCGTCCAGGCCAGCCACGCGGTCTTGGCCTCATCGCCGAGCGCGCGGAAGGCGTCGAAGCGGGCGATGATGCTCGAATGCTCCTTCCAGGAAGCGTCGAGACCTTCGCGCACTTCGGCCAGATAGTCGTGCGCGACCGACTGCGGATAGGCATCGAAGCGAACCGGATCTTCCGGGTGCGGAGCATGGATGCTGGTGCCGCAGCTTTCCTTGTAGGCGTCGGTCTTGTCGACCATGGCGAACAGCATGTAGTCGAGCGCGAGCGCCGGGTTGGCGATCATGGAAGCGCCCAGGACGTCGCGGCGCTGCACCGCAAGCTGGTCGAGGAGAACCTGGCTGAGCGCCTTGCCGCCCGGTGCGGCCTCGTCGGGAGACACTTCCTTGGTGTTGCCGGTGACGGTGGCAGTCTCGCCCTCCTCGATGCGGAAGGTCGGGACACGCGGCGCAGCATCGCCGGCAGATTCGCCCTCGATACCGTCTTCCCCGGTTTCGGCCGCGTCCTCGTCGTCTTCGTCGGGCTCGACCATGGTGACGCTGAGCGGCGTCTCGCTGTAATAGGTGTCGTCGAGTTCCATGCTGCCGTCCTGCGAGAGCGTCAGGAACAGGCCGACACGCGGGGCGAGTTCGGGAGGAAGGATCTTCTCGCGGCGGTTGACCTCGCGAAGCTCGGCGGTGAGCGCATCGTATTCCTGATCGAGCGCTTCGTAGGCTTCCTGCTCGGTTTCCTCGTCGTCCATCTCGAGGCTGATGATGCTCTGGCGCGCTTCGATCTCGCTGATGCGGATGATCTGCGCCTCGGTTAGCGGAAGGCTCGGCAGGCTGACGCGGAACAGGCCGCTCGCGACTTCCCAGGTGGAGTTCGAGGCGACGGGACGAATCCACGCCAGGCCGCGCTCCTCGCCGATCCGCTTGGCTTCGGCTTCCATCTTGGCGGCCGCAAGCGTTTGGGCGATCTCGGGGTTGGTCCAGCGATCGCCGTTGTCGCTGAACAGGTCGCGATCGACGACGCCGCCTGCAGCCACGTAGGCTTCTTCGCCAACAAGGCGCGCGATCGGATCGTTCGACTTCATGGAGTCGTTGGCGATGACGCGGCGGATGGTGTCGGCGCTGGTGTAGTAGCTGTTGGCGCCGTAGCTCTTCCAGACCATCAGCTGCCGCTCATGGCTCTCGGTGGAGGCATATGCCTTGGCCATGTCGAGCGTCATCTCGCCCGACTTCAGGGCGTCGAAGATCGGCTCGGCAAGGTTCGCGAGGCGCAGGCGCCCTTCGACGAAACGGCGGGTAATGCCGAAACGCTTGGCGACTGCCTCGATGTCGCCGCCCTGACCGAGGCAATACTGGAAGGCGCGGCATTCGTCGGCGGGCGACATATTCAAGTGATGGAAGTTTTCAGCGAGCGAGGCTTCGGAAAGTTCGTCGTTGCCGCCGCTCAGGATCAGCACGGGCACGTCGTATTCGGCCGCGTTGATCTCGCCGCGTTCGGCGAGCAGCATGAGGGCACGAAAGCGGCGGCTGCCGGCAATAACGCCATAGGAGCCGCGCGGCTTCTTCACGGAAGTCACGACCAGGTTCTGCAGGATGCCGCGCGCGGAAATGTCGGCGGCGAACTGTTCGATCAGGTCTTCGCCGCGGGTACGCACGTTGATGTCGGAGAGGACCAGCTTTGCCAGCTTGACGGTCTGGATCATGGGAACAACACCTTCTTCTCATCGTCCGGCCAATTCACGGACACCCCTTCCCTTCCCCCTCCCCTCTCCTGACCGACCCGGCCGCTTTGGCGCTCGTGGTCGATCAGGGAGGATAGGTGCGGTGGTCAGGAGGGCTTGAGGATTTCGGCGATGATGGCCTCGGCCTGCGCGACTGGGATGAAGACGCGGGTGCGGTACTGGATGATCTCGGTGAACGCGCCGAGCGACTTGAGCCATGCAAGCTGGGCTGCCGGAGCGTCGACGATCTCGACACGCGGGTTGCCGTTCACATGCGAGCGCTTGAAGGCCATCGCGAACGGGCGGGTCACGTTGACTCTGCGCCCTGCGAGGACGGCGTTGGTGATCGCTTCGACAGGCATCTCCTCGCTGCTTGCAAGGCCGAGCTTAGTGAAGAGGTCGACGGTGCTGTGCTCGAAGACGATACGGCCAAGCCAGCTGTTGCCATTCTTGTCGACGATCCGGTTGACCGCGAGGTGATCGGACGGCAGCGCCGACCAGATCGGCAGCAGGAGGCCGGTTGCGAGGCGCACCGTCTCGGTCTCCAGCTGCTCAGCCGCCTCTTCGACTTCGGCCTGCCACTTGGCCCGGAACGTGTCTTCGTCGATCTCCTCCCAGGCCGTCTCGAACAGATCCGCCTCGCGCATGGACTTGCGGCTGCAGGGGCGCTGCAACTCGATGCGAAGAATCGGCTCGCCTTCGTCGTCCATCCAGGCGTTTGCCTTGCTGCGCAGCGCTACGCGGCCCGACTTGGCGTTCATGACGAATGCCGGGTTCTCGCGCCAGCGGACCATGTCGAGGATGCGTTCGAGCGAAATCGGGTTCTTGCGCCGTGCAATCTCGATCGTGAGAAGGTGGGTGGTGGCGCCGGTGCCGGGATCGGTCCGCAGGACCGTGTCGCTGATGACGCGGGCGCTATCGGCCGTGATCGTCTCGACACCGACATCGAGGGTGCCGGCCTCGCGCGCAGCGGCGACGCGGGTTTCAACAAGGGTGAGATATTCCTCGAAGATCTTGTTCTGCAGCGCGATCGGCAGCGCCAGCAGGCGATTGAGCCAGCGCTGGATTGGCGGCAGGTCTTCCTTCAGGACGCCGTCGCCCTCGGTGATCTCAAGTCCGCTCAGGTCGACGAACTCGGTCATGTTCGTGCTCTTGAGCTTGCCATGATAGAGAAGGTGGAACCACGAGACGAGGGCGTCGCGCGCATAATCGCTTTCGAGGTTGTCGGCGGGATCGAAGAGGCCCTGGCCTCCGGTCTGGCGCTGGCCGCGCGTGAGGGCGCCAAGGCTGTCGAGGCGGCGGGCGATCGTCGAGGTGAACCGCAGCTCGCCCTTGCAGTCGGTGGTGACGGGACGAAACAGCGGCGTCGATGCCTGATGGGTACGGTGCGTGCGGCCGAGACCCTGAATCGCCCGGTCAGCGCGCCAGCCCGGCTCGAGCAGGAAATGAGCGCGCCGGTCCTGGTTCACCGCCTCGAGGCTGGCATGGTAGGATCGGCCCGTGCCGCCGGCATCGGAGAAGACGAGCACCTTCTTCTGATCGTTCATGAAGGCGCTGGCCTCGGCCTGACTGGTACGGGCGTTGCGTGTCTCGACCTTCTGGCGGCCGTCCGGCCCGGTGATCAGGCGCTTGGAACGCCCGGTGACTTCGGCGATCCGATCCGGTCCGAAATGCTCGATCAGGGCATCGAGGCCCGACTTGATCGGCGGAAGCGCGCAAAGATGCTCGATCAGGTTGTCGCGCGCGGCCATGGCTTCGGGGTTGTGGACCGGGTTGCCGTCTTCATCGCGCATGGGCCTGGAATGCAGGGCGCCAGTATCGTCCTTGAACACCTCCATCTGGTGTGTCGGGAAGGCACGCTTGAGGTAATCGACGATCTGGTCCGTCGGCGACAACTCGATCTGCGGCTCTGCGCGTTCCTCGGCCGTCATCTCGGACAAACGCCTGTCGAGGATGGCCTCGGCCGTCGTCACCAACTGCACGACCACGGAATGCTCCTGCTTCAGGTGCCCCTCGATCGCCGCGATCACGCTGGGGAGTTTCATCGAAAGCAGCACCTGGCCGAAGAAGCGCTGGCGCGTGCCTTCGAGACGCGAGCGCGCTGCCGCTTTCGCGCCCGAGTTGAGCGTTTTGCCCGCAAGGCTGTCGATCACGTTGGTCGCCTCGAGCGCGGCGGCAAGGTTGGTGTTGATGACCTGCCAGGCGCGGCAATAGGTGTCGTAGATCTCGATCTGGGCGGGCGTCAGTTCGTGGCGCAGCACTTCGTATTCGACGCCGGCGAAACTGAGCGCGCGCGCCGTGTAGAGGCCAAGCGCCTTGAGGTCGCGGGCCACCAGTTCCATCGCCGCGATGCCGCCTTGACGGATGTTGGAGATGAACGATTCCCGATTAGGGAAGGAGGTCTCCGGCCCCCAGAGGCCAAGGCGAACGGCGTAGGCCAGGTTGTTGACGTCGGAAGCCCCGGTTGCAGAGGCATAGAGGACACGCGCATCGGGAAGGTGGTTCTGAAGGAGGACGCCGCATATGCCCTGCTGGGAGCCTTCGGTCTTGCCAAGGGCGCCCTCGCCCCCTGCTACACCGCCCATTTCGTGAGCCTCGTCGAAGGCGATCACCCCATCGAAGTCGGGCCCTGCCCAATCGAGGATCTGCTGAAGACGGGTTGCATCCGAGCGGCCTGATCGCAGCCCCGGATAGGTGACGAACAGGGTGCCTTCGTCCATCGTGACGGGTTGGCCGATCTTCCAGTTCGAGAGCGGCTGCACGTCGGCCGACAGGCCGCCGAGCGCTGTGACGTCACGGCGGATGTCCTCGAGCAGCGGCTCGTTCTTGGTGACGAAGATGTGGCGGCGGCGGCCCTGCAGCTTGTTGTCGAGGATGCACGCAGCGATCTGGCGGCCTTTGCCCGCGCCAGTGCCGTCACCGAGGAAGAAGCCTTTGCGGTACTTGCGACCTTCAGGGTCGATGTCGAGGCCAACGCCTTCCTTGGCGGGCTTGAAGGTGCCGGGAAGCGTCTGGTTCCAGGCATGGCCCGCATAGACGACAGTCTCGAGTTGGGAGGAGGACAGGAGCCGCTCGCTGACGGTGCGTTCGGGCAGATGTGGGATGTGCGTGGGGATCGGCGCCGGGATCGAGCCCATGGCCACCGATTCAACGAGCGCTGTCGGGTGCTCGCCCGCTGCGTCGAAGACGATACGGCTTGGCCGGTAGGGCAGGTAGACGCCGACCTGTTCGGCCAGAGGTGCCGGCGTTTCGAGCTTGCGATAGCCGACGGGCAGGACCGCATTGGCCTTGGGCGCGTGATAGGGGCGCGGCGCGGCCACCCTGGTCCTGCGCGCGGCGCCGAACAGCGAAGTCGGCATGGCAGGCGCAGAGCGAACCGGAAGGTTGGCGGAGGGCTCCAGTTTGATGCGGGCGGGGATGTCGACGACATCGAGGAAGTCGGGGACGGCGGCGCGCTCGATGACCGCAGGCGTGAGTTCGCCGGCGATCTTGTCGATGACATAGAGGCGAACGGCAATGTCGGTGGCATGTTTCCGGTAGCAGTGCTCGAGACGAAGCGATGCGCGCACGGTGCAGCCGGTCAGGATTGTCTCGTAGGCCGTGCGCAACCGCGCGCAGGGCGCGAACCAGTCGGGCATGATGGCGACGACGCGGCCGCCAGGGGTGACCCGCTTGATGGCGGCCTGCAGATGGCGCAGCGCGGCCAGGTCATCGGCGCCGCGGCCGATGCTGCGCGAGAACGGCGGGTTCATGAGGGCGACGCTCGGGCGCGGAAGATCCGCGTGAAGCGCGACCAGCGCAGCGCCATCATGGCCGGTGATCGTCGCATCGGGAAAGATGTGAGCGAGCCGTTCGCGGCGGCGCGGGTCGATTTCGTTCAGCTGAAGGACGCGGCCCCGCGGGGCCTGGGCGATAAGGAGGCCGTTGCCGGCACTCGGCTCGAGTACGACGTCCTCGGCGCCGATCGCGGCGAACAGCATGGCCAGGGCGGCAATGTCGGCGGGGGTAGAGAACTGCTGCAGCTCGATCTGTTCTTCGCTGCGCACGGTCTGGGTCGGTAGGCGCTGCATCAGTGCGCTGGAGGCGGCGATGTCTGCCAGTGTGTCGACACGATGCCCATCGCTTGCAAGGTGAAGGGCAAGGGCGTGCTCGAGCATCTCGAAGCTGTCGCGCTGGGTCCAGCGCCCGTCCGCATCGCTACCCCCGAATGCCTGCACCATGGCATCGTTCAATTGGCGGCGGGTGATTGCGCCATCGGCGGCGAGAAGGGTGGCGATCGTGCGCGCTGCCGGCGCATCATTGACGTGCGTGAGATCGAGAAGGTCGCGCATGGGGGTCTCCTTGGGCTCTCTGCCGAACGGCAGATCACCCTTCCCCTCCCCCTCCCCTCTTCTGCGCCTCGAGGGCTTCGAGCACTTGGGCCCAATCCTTGTAGCCCTTGGGAAAATCGACGCGGATCACCCGCTTGTCGCTGGCGTAGCGTTGCGATGCCCGGTTTACAGCCCGGCGACCCGCCGTGTCGTAATCGCCCGCAAGGATCAGTTCGGTCACGCTGTCAGGAATCGTCACCAGGCCAAACCGGCGCGAGCCGAGCGTTGCCCAGCACGGCAGGTTGTTGATGCGGCTCCAGGCGCGAGCCGTCTCGAAGCCTTCGGCAAGGCCGATGGTTGGACCGATACCGCCCCCGCGCCACGCACCCATGCCGAGGGAACCGATGGTGGCCTTGGCGGTATAGCGCGCGGTTTCGGGATCGAGGAAGATCCGCTGCAGGGCGACAAGGCGCTGGCCTTCGCGCACGGCGACGAGCAAGGCGGGCTTGAACACGGTGTTAGGCTTCGCGCCATGTGGGCAACGCGGGTGAAAGCGCACGTCACCGGGAACAGACAGGAGAAAGCGCGAGCCGAGATAGCGTTCGCCAAGCGTACCCGGCACGGATTGCGCCTGCGACCAGAGCCTTTCGATATTCGCGGTGCCGGATCGGGCGTTATCCGGCGGCGGTTCGTAATGGCGCGTGATCGCGATGCGATCGAGTTCGCGCAGCACGTCGATGGAATCGCAACCTGCAAAGCAGGTTACGAGAATGCCGCGATCCCCTTGGCGAAGGGACAAGCTCGGTTCGTGGTCCTCATGGCACGGGCAACGGCACATCGCCCGGTTTCCATGCCAGGTGCCGCGCAGGGTGCCGACAATGTCGATCAGCTTTTGCGAGGGGCGTCGCGCAACGATGGTCATTGGTCGTTACCCGGATTTGCCAGCGGCATAACACGCGCGATGGCGTAGATGGCCTCGCTGTCCGCGAAATAGGAGGCCACTGCCTGATCGTCGTCAGGATGGGCATCTTGGCCATTGATAGCCGCGCGGGCTCGCACATAGTCTACAAGCGCACTCTCGGCTGCAGGTTTGCTGGGGTAAATATCGACGATGTCCGCTGAGCCGGGTTCGCCGATGAAGAGAACAAAGCGTTGCATGGGGAGTTACCTCCATGTTGCAGATGCCGGAAGGCACCAATGGTAGGTTGAAGGGCTTTGGCCGATCTTCTCGGTCCACTCCCTCTCTCCCTCTCCACTCTTTGCGCGATTTGTCTGTGAAAATACTTGATAGACCAAGGATTTTAAGGGGTTTCCTGTAAGAATTTGCTCGTCGGATATGGGTGCCCTGGTAGAAAGTTACAGGTATAACAAAGGCCGGATGTCTCAGTTTACGCCCCTCGAAATCGCCAACTGGATGGCAATCTATCTCGCGACCAGCCTGTGCTGCGCGATCGCCATGGTGCTTTCGGTGAGCGTTGCTCTGCATGAACTCTGGAAGGATCGAGTCTGGGAGGATGCGCGCAGCGTGAAGGGAGCGGCGCTGCTGTTGCCCCGGATCTGGTGGCGCTGGCAGAAACTCTATCTGCTCTCGACGCCGGTGACGCTTGGCATCATCGGCTATTTCGCAGCCAGCCTGTCCTGGCGCTAGAGCGTCAGAGGCCAAGCCCTTCAAGAAGCGCACGCCGTCCTGTGTGGGCATCATCATCCTGCCTGTCGATCGTCACGATCTGACCCAGGTGCGCCATACGCGGATGTGTGATGGCCTTACTCGCCTCGTATTCCTCGGTCTTGAAGCCCATGGCCTCGACGACAAGGTTGCGGATCTCGCCGGTCTCGCGTGATCGCGCTTCGATCAGGAAGTCGGGACGACACGGCCCATCCGGCGTCAGGGTGTCGAACACCGGCTTGTCGATCGCGAGGTCGATACCGCGGCCGTGAAGCTCCTGCTGGGTGCGCAGAATCGTGCGCAATACGTCGCGTTCGAAATCGGAATCGACAGGTGCGAACAGCCGCCCATTGAGGATGGGCTGGGCATAAGCGCGCAGCGGCGCGTAGCCCTTGGCCTCGGGATATTTGCCGACGACGATGATGACCAGGAACGGCCCTGCAATCGGATTGCCGCGCACCGATGGCGACTGGATGCGGTTGGCGATCGTGACGGTGTCGCCGTCAGGCAGCGTGATTTCCTGTCCATGAATGCCTTTGGCGTAGAGAAGGACAAAGCCTTGCGGCGCATGATCGCGGGGCCATCTGTCTTCCAGCGCGCGCAGCGTGGCGTAGACGGCCCGCGCCTGTAGGGGCTTTGGGTGGGTCCAGAAGGCTTTCTCCAGTTGGATGCCCGGCGCGATCTCGATCAGCCCTGCCGCTCTGGTGAGCGCCGCGAACTCATGCCGGATCGACCATTCCTCTCGATAGGCGAGCGGGGCAATGCGGTTGACGCCGGCAGCGGCCATGAGACGCCATAGCAGGCGTGCAAGCCTCGGGATCGAGGCGTGCCGGGTGCGATCGTCGTTGGAGTCGTCCTCGGGACGCTGCGCGAGTTTCTCCGGCGCGGGTTTAAGCACCTCGAAGAAGCCTGAGGGTGGCTCGAGCGGCGTCGATCGCGAGCGTACCTCGCTGATGCGGATCGTCACTTGGTCGCGGAAGAACGGGCAGTCGGGCAGATGTTCGGGGCGTTTCGAGCTGGTGAGCCGGCGTAGATAGTAGGTTTCCGCCTCGGAGAGGAATGCCGGGGTTAGGATGGCGGGGGCCTTGTCGGCGCCGAGGCAGTCGCAGGCGATCCATTTGTGGCCGATGCGCGCCTGCTGAACGAGGGTGATGCCGGCCTTTTCGTCGTGGACGGTGCCCTTGCCAACGTACCAGCGGATCAGCGCTGCGCGCAGCTCGGGGGGCAACGGGATGCGATTTGAGCCTTTGCCGTTGGTGTCGCGGGGTACGAGCCACATGCTGGAAGCCCTCCAAAGCCTTTTTCAAAGAAATTGTTCGTGAGCTTGTCGGCGTTGACAAGGGCAAAGGCGGTGAACTCCAATTCTCTTACCAAGGCTTTGGAGGGTTTATATGCGTGTCTATCGAGCATCGGGATTGATCGCGTTACTGTGCTTCGTTCCCAATAGTGTAAGCGCGTCTGAAGTAAAAAAGACGCGAAAGGTGGAACTTGTCGTCATGGGACAACCGGCTCCGGCAGCGGACGGTACGCCGGCGATGCCGGTTGCTGCACCGGATGCGGGGATTCCCGAAGCCTTTCGGGTGCATGACCTGTCGCGCCGCTATGTCGAGTATCAGATGGGGCAGGAGTTTGCTGCGTCGGCAGAGGGCCAGAGCGAGGTTGCAGCCTCGTATGATGTGGCGGCGGCCGGGGTTGCACCGGTTTCCTCGATCGCGGTGCCAGGATGGATGAAAGGGCAATATCCCGCGCTTGCTGCAGTGCCTTACACGCCGGGATGCGCCTCCATTCCCTATCGTCCGGCGGGCTTTCTGAAGCCGGATGCCGAGGCGCGCCGCGCTGCCTATTATGGAATGATGAGTGCAATCGCCTGCGAACACGGCATTCCGACCGGGCTGTTTGACGCGATGATCATTCAGGAGAGCCGGTATAATCCGGCAGCGATCTCGAAGATGAAAGCCTACGGCCTGGCGCAACTGATGCCGGGGACTGCGGCCCAGCTTGGGATTAACCCCTATGATCCCGTCCAGAATCTGCGCGGCGGCGCCCGTTATCTGCGGACCCAGCTCGACACGTTTGGTCAGGTGCATCTGGCCCTGGCGGCCTATAAGGCCCAGTCGGCCCGAAGCTGCGATTTTGGCCAGGTTGAAGAACGAACACTGAACGCTTGATTGATTCTACCAGGACCGTTGCTGACCACCGACCTCGTAGATATCGGCTTCCATGGAGCAATTGT
>NZ_NOIW01000087.1:0-22412 GCF_002708645.1 Sphingobium sp. IP1 | reverse complement strand
GGGCGGCGGGCTTTTCGGCCAAGGGTCGCGCCCGATCTGGATGCGCGTGGACATCGACGTGATCGGGATGGTGAGCGCGGATTCGAGCGTGTACCAGGCGCGCAGCGCGCGGAAGAAGATATAGGGCGGCAGCGCCAGCAGGGCGCGGGGGCGATTATTCGCCAGGATCGCGATCGCCGCGGCAACCATGGGTGATCCGACCAGCACGGCGACGATCGCCTGCCAATGGGGCAAAGCGATCGATCTCGACGTGATGAGCAGTTCAAGCAGGCCGAAGATGACGAGCGGGATCATCATCGCCCGGCGCGCGGTGTTCATCAGCATATAGGGCAGGACCAGCTTGCCGCGGATGCTGAAGTCCGGGGCGCTGATGAGCGAATGGGCGCGCGCGCTGACATGATAGACCGACCGGAACCAGCGCAGCCGCTGTTCGCGCAGATGGGCGAAGCTGGTCGGCACTTCGGACACATAGCTGACCCGATGATCGACCAGCGTGCGATAGCCCAGTTCGGCGATGCGCAGCGAGATGTCGGTATCCTCGCCATTCATGCCGGAGGCGAACTGGCCGACCCGGCGCAGCGCGTCCGCCCGATAGATGACGAACATGCCGGGAATGCCGACCAGCCCGGCCATGACGCTGAGTGCGGGCGAATAATAGCCATGCTTGACGATCACCTCGACCAGGCGCCCGGCATCGAAGATCGCGCCGCCTGGCGGCAAGGGCACGCCGCCGACCGCGCCGGCATCGGGATCGGCAAAATTCTGCATTGCCAGCGTCAGATTATCCTCGCCCACCAGCGTGTCGGCGTCGATCCGCACGATGAACGGATGGCGCGCATGCAGCACGCCTTCGTTCAGGGCATGGGCCTTGCCGGGCGTCGCGACATGCACGACCCGCCCCTTGAGCGCGGAGCAGGCATCGATCACGGCGCGGGCGATGTCCGCCGTGCCATCGACCGAGCCATTGTCCATCACGATCAGTTCGACCTCCGCACCATAATGGGCGGCGGCGCGGTCGATATGCTGGATCGTCTGGCCGATCACATATTGTTCGTTGAAGGCGGGCACGATGACGCTGACCGGGGCGGCGAAGTCGGGGCGCGACAGGCGATAGCGTTCCGCGACGGCAACGATATAGAGCTGGGCAAAGGTCAGCAGCACGAACAGGATGACGCCAGGGCCGATGCCGCCGAGCAGGCTGATGTCGCGCATCTCCTCGAACAGCAGGAGCGGTTGCTGTGCCGCCCAGATGGCGATGATCGCCGCGATCGTACCGGCAATGGCGAGGCGGTAGAGGGCGCGCCCCTTGGGCTGGGGGCCGCGCAGCACCGGTACCGGGGCGGGCATGGTACCGCGCCGGATGATGACGAAGGCGAAGACCGCCATGCCCATGAGCCCGGCCATGACCTGGATCGCGGCCAGCGAAAAGGGGGTGCCGACATAGGCGAACAGCGCTACGCTGCCCAGGTCGAGGATGGTGCAGAGCGCCATGTAGCGCAGGCACAGGTCGAGGCAGAGCAGGATGCGCGCCCGCACCGATCCCGCTGCATAGAGCGAGAAGGCGATGAAATAGGAATAGATGAAGGTCCGGATCGAGATCGCGCTGAAGCCCAGATAGGGGCCGAACACATAATCATGGGTGCGGAAGAAGCGGTCGAGAAAACCCAGTTCGAACAGCCACAGCTGGAACAGGGCGATGGTCGTGAAGGTCAGCAGCAGAGCGGGCGCGCGCAACATCGATACCGGGCGGGCCAGCCCGCCGGCGAAACTGTCCGTCGACTGGAAATTGGCCTGGGTCCGGTCATAATCCGGGGGCGGCGGCATCAGGGGGCAGGGGCTGTTGCGCGCAGCGGGGTGGTCGCCGGCGTGGCGGGCGGCGGGACGGGAACCGGGCGATGGACCGTCACCAGCAGGGCCACGGCCGCCCTGGCCGCCGATGCACCACGCGCGAAGGGTTCCACCATGACGCCTTCGCGCCGGTCATCGGGAAAGTGGACCAGCCATTGCCGTCCGGCGGGGCGGACCCGTGCCAGCGCGCCGGCAATGTCGCCAGTCAGCACCTCGATCGTGGTGCCCGGCTTTTGGGTGCCGAAGGCAAGGGCGCTGGGCCGCATCTGACCCCGTAACTGGACGATCGCCGGCACAAGCCGTTCGCCGCCGCCCCGCAAGATGGTTTCCGGCAGCATTTCCGCGGCGATCAGACGGCGCGCGCCGCACCGCATTTCTTCCCGCTCATGCGCGGTCAGGGTGATTTCCAACTGGTTGCGATCCAGATGATCGGCGGTCGGCAGCGCGATCGAATGGCTAAAGCGCTGATCCTCGTCGGTCAGGGTGCGGGTGAAAAGCAGATGATCGTTGAGCGTCACGAACAGCGCGGTGCGGGTTTCGGCGATCGGCCCGAGCAGCAGGCGCAGGTCGAGCGCGGACGGCAGCTCGCCATTGGGCAATTGCCCGACATCATAGCGATAGCGCCAGGTGGTTTCCCGATCAAAACGGCGAGCGCCGCCATTCTCGATCGCGCTGACCAGGCTGACCGGATAGCGCAGCGACTGCGTCCGGCCGGGGCGGATGGCTGCGCCCTTGTCGATGTCGGTCAGCGCCTGGGCGGCGTAGCCGCTTTCGCCGAAATAGATGCCATAGCCTTTCTCGCTCAGCCGCGCGGCGGCGAGCAGGGTGGCGAGATCCGCCACCTTGTCATCCTCGTCCCATTTGACCGGGATCAGGTCGCCCCACAAGGCGAGCCGGTCGCGGGTGGTGGATGGCGCCTTGTCCAGTTTGAGGTGCAGGCCGCTTTCGGGCAGGATCGTGACGACGGCGGCCAGCGCTTCATTGGGCGTGCATTCGGCCATCGGGCCACGCCCGACCAGCGCCAGTTTGACCTCCAGCTGGCCCGAGGCCAGTTCGGCGGGGGTCAGTTCGATCTTGGCACGCCGCTTGAAGCGCCCCTGGTTCAGCACGACGTCGGCGCGCTTGACCCCGTTGATGCTGATCCGCAGCGCCCCCTCGGCATCGGGCACGGCGTCGGTCGCGAAGGCGATATTATAGGTGCCGCTGAGCGGCCGGCTGTCGGTCGGCAGGCGGAAGAGCTTGCTGGCATAGGCCGGAAAGCCGGACAGGATCAGGGGATTGTCCGGATGCGATTGGGCGACGAACACGTCGCGTCCATCGACGTCGATGAAGGGGATGGAGCCGCGCTGATAATCCTCGAACAGAGGGTCGCCCAGCCGGACGTTGCGGCCCATGATCGTGTCGAACAGGCCGCTCTGGCCGATCGCGATCAGCAGGCCGATGAACAGCAGCGCCTGAAGGCAGATGACCCATAATCTCATCGGCCCGCTCCCGCCGCGCCGGGCAGGACGGGGCGGATCGTCTCGATCGACCCCGCCTGGTCGAGCGCCGCCTGCTGTTCGCGCGTCCAGGCCGTGCGCGCCGGGATGTGGCGCTGGTCGACGCGGTCGGCATAACGGGCGGAAATTTCCAGCGTCTCGGCCAGCAGGCCGTCGGTCAGCAGGATCGGGTCGAGGCCCAGCGCGCGGAAGGTGGCGTTGCTGACGTCGAGGTCATTTTCTGCCGCTTCCTTGCGGGGATTGGGCAGATATTCGATCGCCGCCCCGGACAGGTCGGATACCAGCCGGGCAAGGTCGCGCACGCGCAGGCTTTCGGCGATCTGGTTGATGATCTTGACCCGGTCGCCGCGCTCCGGCGGATGGGCGACGGCGAGCGCAATGCAGTGCACCGTGTCCTGGATATTGAGGAAGGCGCGGGTCTGGCCGCCGGTGCCATGAACGGTCAGCGGATGGCCAAGTGCCGCCTGCACCAGGAAGCGGTTGAGCACGGTGCCATATTCGCCCTCATAATCGAACCGGTTGACGAGCGCGGGGTGGCGCCGCGTCTCTGCCGTCTGGGTGCCCCAGACGATGCCCTGGTGCAGGTCGGTGATGCGCAGCCGGTCATTCTGGGCATAGAATTGGAACAGCAACTGATCGATCGACTTGGTCATGTGATAGACGCTGCCCGGCCGGGTCGGATACAGGATTTCCCAGTCATGCGGGGCACCGGCATCGTCGTGGATCTGGACGGTCAGATAGCCTTCGGGGATTTCGAAGCCGGCACCGCCATAGCCATAGACGCCCATGGTGCCGAGATGGACGAGATGCGCGTCGAGATCGCAGGCGACCAGCGCGGTCAGGACATTGTGGGTGCCGCCGACATTGTTGTTGACGGTATAGCGCTTCTCGGTCGGCCCGCGCATTGAATAGGGGGCGGCGCGCTGTTCGGCGAAATGGACGATCACGTCGGGGCGCTCCTCCGCCAGCAGGGCAAGGAGGCGGGCATAATCCTGGGCGACGTCGAGATAATGGAAGCGGATGGTCCGCCCGCTGACCTGGTGCCAGGCATCCAGCCGCTGGTCGACCATGGCGATCGGCGTCAGGCTGTGGACGCCCAGTTCCGCGTCGATCCGGCGACGCGAAAGATTGTCGATGATGACGACCTCATGGCCCAGTTCGGACAGATGCAACGCTGTCGGCCAGCCGCAAAAGCCGTCGCCGCCGAGCACGAAAATCTTTTTCGCCACACGATCTCCTGTCCCTGGCGCGCGCCGCACCGGAAATGTGCGCGGCGGCCGGCAATCGAGAAGAAGGGAGGTCGGATGATCCCGCTTAGTCGGCCCAAGAGCTATCGGGGTAAATACCGAGTGCCGGGAAAAACAGTCGCAGATCAATGCAATGCAAGGATATGAGGGGCGCTAGGCCCATTCGTGGAAAGGGCGGATCTCGATCTCGCTGGGGCCGGGCATGGGATTGGGGCAGCGTTTCGCCCAGGCGACGGCTTCGTCTATGTCGGCTACCTCCCATAGCCAGAAGCCCGCGACCAGTTCGCCGACCTGGGGAAAGGGGCCATCGATGACGCGGCGATCGGTGCCGTCGAAGGCGATACGCTTGCCATGAGAGGAGGGAAGCAGGCCGTCGGCCATGCGCAATATGCCGGCCGCTTCCAGTTCGTCGTTGAAGCGGCCCATCGCCGCCATCATCTCCAGGTCGGGCGGGCCGCCTGCCTCGCTGTCCTGCGTTGCCTTCACCAGCACCATCACGCGCATCGATCGCCTCCCTGTCCGGACCGCAGGAGGATAAGCGAAAATGGCCGATTGCGGTAGGCGCAGCGACATCATCGGCCGGCTCACGGCGAAGCTTCAGGCGTGTGGCAAGAGAATTGCCGGCTTTCAAGCAGTTGCCGCACCTGCATGCGACGAAGCGAAGCTGCACTTTCGCGGCTGGAAGGGGGATCTTTAACCTTTTGGAAAGGCACGAGCTGCGAAATGAAAGCGGGGACTACGGGGCCGTATAAATGCTGAAAAAAATCCGCACCCAGGACGTGAAACTGGGGATGTTCTTGCACAAGCTGGACGGGTCGTGGTTTTCCCACCCCTTCTGGAAGCGCAAGATGCTGCTCGACGATCCCGAGCAACTGGCGGACCTGCATGCCAGCAAGGTCGAGTGGGTGACGATCGACGTGTCGCGCGGTGCGGACGTGGCCCCGGCCCAACCGGCGCCATCCCGCGTGGTGTCGATGGCCGAGCCGCGCGAACGGGTGTTCGGGCGTGCCGGGCCGACGATCGTGCGCCGCGCCGCGCCGCAGCCGGTCGACCGTCCCTTCGATCCGCTGTCCAAGGACAAGCTGCCGATCCGCGCCGAGATGGTCCATGCCCAGCGGCTGGCGCGCAAGTCGGGTCGTACCATGCGCAAGCTCTATGAGGATGTGCGGCTGGGCAAGGCGGTGAAGGCGGCCAAGCTGGAAACCATGGTCGACGAGATTTCCAGTTCGGTGCAGCGCAATCCGCACGCCTTCATGGCGATCACGCGGATGAAGAATAGTGGCGAATATCTGTATCAGCATGCGCTGTCGGTCTGCGCGCTGATGATCGGCCTTGCCCAGCAGATGCACCTGTCGCCCGACGATATCCGCAAGGCCGGCCTTGCCGGCCTGCTGATGGACATGGGCATGGCCCATGTGCCGCAGGAAGTGTGGGACAAGGATGCGCCGCTGACGCCGGAGGAGTGGGACGTGGTCAAGAGCCACACCACGCTGGCGCATGAATTCCTGACCCTGGGCGGCGAAATGCCGGCAGAAGTGCTGGATGTGTGCCTCAACCATCATGAGCGGCTGGACGGCAGCGGCTATCCCAATGGCCTGGCCGGCGAGCAGATCGGCATGTTCGCGCGCATGGCCGCGATCTGCGACAGCTATGACGCCATGACGTCCAATCGCTTGCACCGCAGTGGCGAAGACCCGTCGCGCGCATTGTTGAAGATCGACGAGGATGGCGGCGCGCTGTTCGACGCGGAAATCTTCCAGGCGTTCCAGCGCGCGGTCGGCATCTATCCGATCGGGTCGCTGGTGCGGCTGCGATCGCACCGGCTGGCGATCGTGGTCGAGCAGAATCCCGATGACCTGACCCTGCCCAAGGTCCGCCCCTTCTATTCGCTCGCCGACCGGGCGTTCGAGAAGAGCGAGGATATTGACCTCGGCAATTGCTTCGGTGCGGACCAGATCATCACCCGCGAGACGCCCGAAGGATGGGACATGAGCGAATGGCCGGCGATGAGTGCCAAGCTGCTGGCCGTCGCAGGCTGAAACAGGGCAGGCGGCCGGTCAGATCCGCGTCGCCTGCAACTCTTCCGTCCATTGGAGCAGGCGCTCTTTCAACCGGCGGTCGCGGCCGGCCCCAAGATCATCCGCCTTCAGCCGTTCGAGAATCTCGAAACCAAAGGCATTTTCGCCATGAGCATTCCAGGCATCCTGCCGGCCAGGGGGGGGGACGCTGGTCTGCCCCGGTCTTCCTTGGCGGATCAGGGGTTCTGCCTAAGGGAAAACCCGTATGACGCATTATTGGAACAGCCTGTCGGAGGCTTAACCAAATCCCGCAACCGGGTGAAGACATTGTCTAACTAGGCTAGCTAAGGGCCCGCCTCCTTTTGGGTCTGACAGGGTAGGCAATTCATGAAGAAGATGGGGGGCGGCGTTGCCGCCGCTGTGGTTGCGCTGGCCGCGACGGGTGTTCTTGCGGCCGTTACACTATCGGGGGGCGAGGCGGATGCGCCGGACGCACGGGTGATCACCATTCCGTCATCGTCCAGTTCTGCATCGGCCGCCAGCACCGGTGCCAGCGCGACGGTGCCGACGACAACAGCGGCGCAGGCCTATGCTGCGGCGGCAGCGGCCGCCGTGCCGGCGGCTACGGCGACCAGCACGTCCAAGGTGCTGCCGGGGATCAATATTTCCGGTGGCGAATTTGGCGGCACCGGCGGCAAGCTGGGCACAAACTATATCTATCCCAGCACGGCGGAAATGCGCAGCTATGCGGCGCAGGGCTTCAAGCTGCTGCGCGTGCCGTTCCGCTGGGAACGGTTGCAGCCCAATCTCTATGGCCCCTTATCGGAGGTCGATCGCAAGGCGCTGAAGTCCGTCGTGACCCAGGCCAATGCGCTGGGCCTCACGGTGATCCTGGACATGCATAATTATGGCGCGCGCCAGGTGAAGGGATCGGCGGCCCTGGTCGGCAGCGGCACGCTGGCGACGACGGCGCTGACCAATGCCTGGGTCAAGATCATGGAGGATTATCGGTCCAACCCCAAGGTCTGGATCGGCCTGATGAACGAGCCCAATCGCCAGACCGCGGCACAATGGTGGGCCATTGCCGGGCAGGTGACCAAGGATATCCGCGCCCAGAAGATCAGCAACAAGCTGCTGATCCCCGGCACGGCCTGGACCGGGGCGCATAATTGGGTGAGTTCGGGCAATGCCGCGCAGGCGGTGAAGTTCGTCGATCCCGGCAAGAATTATGCCTTTGAAGTGCATCAATATCTGGATGCCTGGTCGACCGGCACCACCGACAAGTGCGAGGTCAAGGCAGGCCAGCGCGTGAATGCCGCGCTGACCTGGGCCGAGAAGTACAAGGTGAAGCTGTTCTTCGGCGAGATCGCCGCGTCGGGCCAGCCGCAATGCGCGAAGGAATATCCCGACATGCTGCGCCGTCTGAAGACGTCGTCGGCGGTGCTGGGCTGGACCGCCTGGGGCGGCGGCGCCTGGTGGGCCTATGACTATATGTTCCGTCTCCAGTCGCGCACGACCACGCCGACGGCACATATGAAGTTGCTGCTCGCCAACATGCCCTGAGCCTGGCGTTACTCCAGCGCCAGCAGGGCGAAGCTGGCCAGCCAATGTTCCCCCATATAGTCACCGGCTATATGGGGGAGCGCGGCGTCGAGATGGGCGATCGCCGCCTGCTCGGCGATCGGCGCGATCGGGGTGTCGGCGCCCAGCGCGGCGGCGATGCCGCGCCAGCACCAGGCACGGCTGAGGTTGAGGCCGTCGAGATGGGCGATCTTGCCGTCGCTGCGGTCCGATACGGTGGCCGGGGTGAACAGGGTGGCCGGCTGGCCGGTCAGAAGATCGGGCAGGAAGGCGCCGAACCAGTCGGCAAATTCATCGCGCGCGAGCAGCCGGCTCATCAGTAGCGCTTCGGTGAGGGCCGAGGAGAGAAACTCGTCGCCACCCGGTTCCCAGGCCTGGCAGGCGCGGTCCTGGCCGAACCAGGCAAGGGCGCGCTCGCGGATCAGCGCCTGGAGCGCGGGATCGCGGTCCTTGGCCCAGTCATAAGCGTGGATCAGCGCGAAGCTGCTGTTGAAATGGGTGCCGACGCGCAGCGGATAGGTCATTTTCGGCAGGAAGGCGTGGAAGCGCGCGGCGAAGTCGAGCGCCAGCGGCTCGATCGCGGCGGCCCAGGGGCCGTCCTGCCGGGCGAGTTCGGCATGGAGCGCGAGCAGCCAGGCCCAGCCATAGGGCCGCTCGAACCCGCCGGCGGTCGGGCGGGTGAGGAAGGCGCGTTCGCCCGCGACCTTGTCCGGCACCAGCATCATGTCGGCGCGGGCGCGGATCGCCTCGGCCTGGGCCATGTCGGGGTAGAGGCGGCGCAGGCGCATCACCTGCCACCAGCCATGGACGCAACTGTGCCAGTCATAGCTGCCATGGAAGATCGGATGATGCTCCGCCGGGATGCGCGCATCCTCCGGTCCCTGATAGGTCAGGTCCATCTTGTAGGGATATTGCTGCCCCAGATGGGACAGGGTGAGGGCGGCGAAACGGTCGGCAATATCTTGGGAAAGTCGGGTCATCGGAAGGCCAGCCAATATATCAGGAGGATGTTGACGCAGAGCAGGGGGAGGGCGGTGCCGACCTGGCGGCGGATCACGCCATATTCATCCTTGAGCTGCAGCAGCGCGGCGGGGAGGAGGTTGAAATTGGCGGCCATCGGCGTCAGCAATGTGCCGCAGAAGCCCGCCAGCATGCCGATCGCGCAGATGATCGCCGGATCGCCATGATAGTGGTGGATCAGCAACGGGATGCCGATCGCCGCGGTCATCACCGGGAAGGCAGCAAAGGCATTGCCCATGACGATGGTGAAGAGCGCCATGCCCAGGCCATAAGCGATCACCGCGCCGAGCAGGCTGCCATCGGGAATGGCGAGGCGGACGATGCCGCCGACGACATCGTCAACGCCGGCCAGCGCGAACACCGCGCCGAGGCTGGCCAGCATCTGCGGCAATATGCCCACCCAGCCGACCGAGTCCATCAATTGCCGCCCCTGTTGCAGGGCGACGATCGGCCGGGCGCGCAGCCAGGTGCAGCCGATGCCGAGTGCGATCAGGACGCCCAGCGCCAGCGAGATGAGGGTGGTCTGCTTGGGATCGATCCAGGCGGGGAACGCCTTGAACAGGAAGGTGCCGGCCAGCGCGGTGACGGGGATGACCAGGGCGATGGCGAACAGGCCATTGCCATGGCGGTCGGCCCGCGCCTGCCGCTCCGCCAGCGGCACGCCGCCGCTGCCACGCCCCAGCCCCTTGAAGCCGGCAATCGCGACGAGGCCGAGGACCAGGACGCCATTGCCGATGTCGCCGATCCGGTCGCCCGCCCACATGCTGAGCGCGAGCAGTGCCCAGAAGGCGGCGGTGGTGAAGCGGCGCGGGTTGCTGCGATCGGCGGCGCCGAGCAGGGCATAGCCGGCGAACACCGCGCCCATCAGCGCATAGACCCAGTGGAGGGTGATCATGCGGCGTGCTCCGCTTCCTTGGCACCCTGCGCGTTCAGCCGGCGGTCGAGCCGCCACAGGCGAAAGCCGTGGATCAGCAGCGCGGCGATCGCGGTCGGAATCGCCCAGACCGAGAGCTGGAGCGGTTCGAGCAAGATGCCATATTGCTCCAGCAGCCCCTTGATCAGCAGGATCGACCCGATGGCGAGGAAGATGTCCTCGCCAAAGAAGACGCCGACATTGTCGGTCGCGGCGGCCCAGGCCTTGATCTCGTCGCGCTGCTCTTCATCGAGCGTGCCGGCCTGTTTTTCGGCGGCGGCTTCGGCGATCGGCGCGACCAGCGGGCGCACGGTCTGGGCATGGCCAGCGACGGAAATCAGGCCCATGGCGGCCGAAATCTGGCGGGCGACAAGATAGAAGAGAAGGAAACGGCCGGTGGTGGCGCCGCGCATCCGGTCGATGAGGCCGCGCGCCCGTTCCTGAAGCCCATGCGCTTCGAGCAGGCCGATCACCGGCAGCACCACCCAGACGACCGAGACATAGCGCGAGTCGTTGAACGCCTTGCCAAAGGCGGCGAGGATGGTGAGCGGATCAAGCCCGGCGGCAAGGCCGGTGGCGATGGCCGAGGCCAGGATCACCAGCAGCGGATTGAAGCGCAGCACGAAGCCCGCGACGATCAGGGCGATGCCCAGCAACACCCACATTAGTCGTTCGCGTCCCGCAGTCGTCCGTCCGTCATCGCCATGGGGTAGCGGCAATGCAGGCCGCTGGCCATAGGCGGTTGAAATCCGGTGCGATGGTCGCACCGGTCGCACCGGACCGTCGGTTCGCATCTTTTCCGAAAATCCTGATGGCCAATGACATCGGCCTGACATAGTTGGAGGAGACAGGGGCGTATCAGACGTGGACGGCCAGACCCAAAAATGGGGCGGACGTGGAATTATTCGGAGAGAGCCTTTGACCATCATGGCGATCGATTTCGAGGCGTCGTGCCTGCCCCGGCACGGACGATCCTTCCCGATCGAAGTGGGCATAGCGGGCGGCGGCATTGCCCGCAGCTGGATCATTCGACCGCATGCAGCCTGGACCGGCTGGGACTGGACCGCCGAAGCCGAGGCGCTGCACGGCCTGTCGCGCGCGCGGATCGAGGCGGAGGGCGAGCCGGCGGACCTGGTGCTGGCGCAGCTGGCGGCCGCAGTGGCCGGCTGCCGCGTGGTCGCGGACAGTGTGATCGATCAATATTGGCTGCAGACGCTGGCCGATACGCAGGCCGTGGTGGCGCCGTTCGCGATCGATCATGTCTCATTGTTGCTGGATGAATGGGGCGCGGACGAGCCGCGGATCGCGGCGGCCATGGCCCATGCCGATGCGCTGCATGCCGCGCGGCACCGCGCCGTGGCCGATGCTCTGTGGCTTTCCGGGCTGATCGAGGCCCTGTCGGGGGCGGTGCAGCCGCTTCAGGCCGGTCCGCTGATCGCAAGGGTCGCTTGACGGTATGCTGCGGCACAGCAATAATTTGTAACGTTCGGCATATTGGGGAGACATTCTCCCTGCCTAAACCCGTCGGAAGGATCCCGCTTATTGCTGGATATTGTCTGTTTCGAAGGGAAGCCACCCATGTTGCCGATCCTTGCCAGTGTCGCGGCGCTCGCCGCTTCCTCCACCCCGATCCACAGCGCCGAACTGACCCACGGCGCCCAGGCCTATACGGCCAGCTATCACACCGCATCGTCGGTGCGCTTCACCCAGGTCGAGCCGCGCTTCGGCAATCGCAACGCCATCCCGGTCTGCCGCTGGCAGGCTGATGTGCGCGTTGACCGCGCCGTCGCGGCCCAGGGCCAGTCGGTGCCGGCCTTCGGCAAGGCGGTCCACCGCTTCGCCCCGCTGTCGGGCAGCTATGCCGGCACCTGCGCCGCCGCGCGCAGCCAGGTGGATGCCGAGGTCGCCCGCTATGCCAGCGCCCGCAATGCCGAGGCCGTGTCGGTCGCGCAGCAGGACCGTGCCGTGCTGGTGAATGAACTGGACAGCGTGCGCGCGCTGACCGTGAAGGGCTGATGAGTCCACCGTTGATACTGGTCGCCGAGACGCAGCAGGATTTGCGGCACAAGGTGCGGGAATTCCTGGAGCAGAGCGGGTTTCGCGCTCTGCCTGCGGCCTCGTCGAGCGATATTTTCAGTGCCATGGACCGGATGCCGGTCGGCGCAGTCGTGCTGGACGCAGGACTGCGCGGGCCGGACGGCATGGACCTGTGCCGCGACGTGCGTGAGCGTAGCGACGTGCCGATCATCCTAGTCGGCGCGGACAGCAGCGAGGTCGACCGGGTGGTCGGCCTGGAGCTGGGCGCCGACGATTACATGGCCAAGCCCTATTCGACCCGCGAACTGGCGGCGCGGCTGCGCGCCGTGCTGCGGCGCGGGCGGAGCGAGCGGGCGCTGGGCCTGCGACGCCAGACCCAGGCGCGCTTCGACGACTGGGTGGTCGATTTCGCCCGGCGCGAAGTGACCGACCCGGCCGGCGCGCTGGTTGAACTGACGGCAGCGGAATTTTCGCTGCTTGCCGTGTTGCTGGATCATGCCCAGGCGGTGATTGCCCGTGCGCGGCTGATGGAACTGGCGGGCGTGCGCGACGCGCCCTCGTCCGACCGCAGTGTCGACGTGCTGATCAGCCGGTTGCGGCGCAAGCTGTCCCATGAAGGACGGCCCGCCGCGATCGTGACTGTTCGTGGCGTCGGATACATGTTCAGCGCGGTCGTCGACCGGCGCTGACCCTCCCGAAAAGGCGCGCTGATGGCGGTTTTCCGCCATTTGGCGCGCCTGTCGGGCGCTTTGCATCCCAGACATGATTTTTAACAATTCCGCTGCGCCGCAGCAAAATCTGCTGCGTATTTTGCAAGCTAGGCCGGTCCGCCCCCTGACCGGCAACGCAATAGCAATAAGAGGATGAAAGCCATGAACGAGCTTATCGGTCGTGTATTCAGTTTCGAGACCAAGGTCTTCCCGAACGAAAGCACGCTCTACAATCAGTTGGCCAGCCATGGTCAGAGCCCCAAGGCACTGATGATCTCCTGCGCCGACTCGCGCATCGTTCCCGAGCACATCATGCAGGCCCAGCCGGGCGACCTGTTCGTCTGCCGCAATGCCGGCAACATCGTGCCGCCGCATGACAGCCAGCTGGGCGGCGTGACCGCCACGGTCGAATATGCCGTGATGGTGCTGGGCGTGCGCGACATCATCGTGTGCGGTCACAGCGACTGCGGCGCGATGAAGGCGCTGGCCACCGACGCCGACCTGACCGGCATGCCCAATGTCGCCGCCTGGCTGCGCCACAGCCATGCCGCGCAGAAGCTGTGCCGCGAATCCTATCCTGCCGACCTGGATGCCGCCGAAAAGCTGCGCAACATGGCGCTGGAAAATGTCGTGGTGCAGCTGTCGCACCTGCGCACCCATCCGTCGGTCGCGTCGGGCATCGCCCGCGGCGAGATCGCCCTGCATGGCTGGTATGTCGACATCCATGCCGGCCAGGTCCTGGGCCTGGACGGCGAAACCGGTCGTTTCTCGGTGCTGCGCGAAGGGCAGAAGCTGCCCGTGGCGCTGCCGCATGGGCGTCGCCTGGCCGGCGAATCGCTCATCGCACAAGCTGCGGAGTAAATCATGTTGAAGGCCTTTTCCGGCGGCACGTTCAGCCGCGACTTCACGGCGTCGATCGTCGTGTTCCTGGTGGCCATGCCGCTGTGCATGGGCATCGCCATTGCCTCCGGCGTGCCGCCGGAAAAAGGCCTGATCACCGGCATCATCGGCGGCCTGGTCGTCGGCCTGCTGGCGGGTTCGCCGCTGCAGGTCAGCGGTCCGGCGGCCGGTCTTGCGGTCATCGTCTTCGAAATCGTGCGGGAACAGGGGCTGTCGGCCCTTGGCCCCATCCTGATCCTGGCAGGCGCGATCCAGATCGTCGCCGGCCTGCTGAAGGTCGGCGGCTGGTTCCGCGCCATTTCGCCGGCGGTCGTGCATGGCATGCTGGCGGGCATCGGCGTGCTGATCGTCGTCGGCCAGTTCCATGTGCTGTTCGATGACAAACCGCTGTCGAGCGGCCTGCATAATCTGATCGCGATGCCGGGCCAGATATTGGGCCTGACCAATCAGGATGCAGCTACCGCCTTCGCTGTCGGCCTGGTCACCATCGGCGCGATGCTGGGCTGGGAGAAGTTCCGTCCTGCATCGATGAAGCTGGTGCCGGGGGCGCTGGTCGGCGTTGTCGCCGCGACGCTGGTCGCCTTCGCGCTCGGCCTGCCGGTCGCCCGTGTTGTCGTGCCGGAATCGATCCTGTCTGCCATCAGCCTGCCCGAACAGGGCCTGCTGGCGCAGCTGATGAGCCCGACCATCATCACCACCGCCATCGCCATCGCCTTCATCGCCAGCGCCGAGACCTTGCTGTCGGCCGCGGCGGTCGACCGCATGCATGATGGCGTGCGCACCAATTACAACCGCGAACTGAGCGCGCAGGGCGTGGGCAACCTGCTCTGCGGCGTGGCTGGCGCGCTGCCGATGACCGGCGTCATCGTCCGTTCGTCCGCCAACGTCCAGGCCGGCGCCAAGACCCGCCTGTCGGCGATCCTGCATGGCGCCTGGATCCTGGGCTTCGTCGCGCTGCTGCCCTGGTTGCTGCGGGAAGTGCCGATGGCGGCGCTGGCCGGCATCCTGGTCGTGACCGGCTTCCGCCTGGTCAGCCTGTCGCACGTCAAGCATCTGTTCCACCTCTATGGTCCGCTGCCGGCGATCGTGTGGGCCGCGACGCTGATCTGCGTCGTCGCGACCGACCTGCTGACCGGCGTGCTGGTGGGTATCGGCCTGTCGCTGATCGAACTGATCCCCCATGCCAGCCGCCTGCGCCTGGGCGTCGAGGAAGCCAGCCGCGGCGATGCGCATGAAGTGGCGCTGCACGGCACGGCGAGCTTCCTGAGCCTGCCCAAGCTGTCGGCCAAGCTGGAATCGGTGCCGGCGGGGCAGCTGGTCATCCTCAACGTCGAGCGCCTGACCCATATCGACCATACCTGCGCCGAAATGGTGCGCGAATGGGCCGATCGCCGCACCGGCGCGGGCGCCAAGGTGGAGCTGTTCGGCGCGACCGGACGGATGCGCCAGCTCGTCGCCTGACACGAGCCTGCATGACAGAAAAGCCGCTGCATCCCCGGATGCGGCGGCTTTTTCATGTTAAGATGCAATCTGGACACCAAATAGAAACAATATGAGCGGTCTTTGGAAAAGAACCGTGATCGCTATATCACAGCGCCTCTCTTCCCTTGTGCAGATGCGAAGATAGAGGTTTGCGCCGACGGCTGGCGAGAATAGTCGAGTAGTCATCCGCCGGTACGGAAGACGATATTCCAACAGATCTTCGGGCCGCGGATGCAGGACGGAACATTCTTTCGTAAAAGGGGAATGTTCATGAAGTATCAAATCGCTTGTGCCGCTCTGGCTCTGATGTCGAGTGCGCCGGCCTTCGCCCAGGAAGAACCCGCAGGCCCGGTCACCGTGACCGGCAGCGTCGGCCTGGTTTCCGATTATCGCTTCCGTGGTGTTTCGCAGTCCGATCGCGGCATGGCGATCCAGGGTGGCCTGACCGCAACCCATGAAAGCGGTGTCTATGTCGGCACCTGGGGTTCCAACCTGTCGGGCTGGGGCACCTTTGGCGGCGCCAACATGGAACTGGACCTGTTCGCAGGCTATGCCATTCCTCTGGGTGACAGCGGCGCGACGCTGGACCTCGGCCTGACATGGTACATGTACCCGTCGGGCGCCGACAAGACCGACTTCGCCGAACCCTATGTGAAGCTGTCGAGCCAGGTCGGCCCGGTCAAGGGTCTGCTCGGCGTGGCTTATGCCCCCAAGCAGGAAGCGCTGGGCAAGTGGTGCAGCGACGCCGATTGCACCATCTACAAGCCGGGTGACAAGGAAGATAATTTCTACATCTGGGGCGATGTCAGCGGTGCGATCCCGAACACCCCGGTCAGCCTGAAGGCGCATCTGGGCTGGTCGAACGGCAATAGCGGTCTGGGCCCGAACGGCACGTCGGTCGCGCCGACCGGCAAATATCTCGACTGGCTGGTCGGTGCCGACCTGGCCGTGCCGGGCACGCCGCTGACGCTGAGCATCGCCTATGTCGACACCGACATCGCCCGCGTCGAGGAAAATTATCTGCGTCCCAACTTCCAGGTCGCGGACGGCGACAATTTCGGCAAGTCGATCGCGCGCAGCACGGTCGTCTTCTCGATCTCGGCCGCATTCTGATCTTTACGGATCGGGCCCGTTCGCGCGGGCCCGATCTGCTGTATTTCCGGGCCTTATCTTGTGCCGAGCTGTCGCCGGCGTGACAAATTGTTGCTGTGGCCCCCGTCAACTGTTTCGGCAGCAAGCTGCGGTTGACCCTCCACCGGTCGCTGCTTATCTCCCAACATCATGAACAGCCTGATGTTGCTCCGCGCATGACCGCCCCCTCGATCATCCTTGTCGAAGACGATCCGCCGCTCCGCACGCTGACGGCGCGCGCGTTGCAGGAACATGGCTATCAGGTCCGTCCGGCCTCGTCCGGTCCGGAAATGTGGGTGGCCTTCGATGCCGGCCCGGTCGACCTGGTCGTGCTGGACGTCATGCTGCCCGGCACCAACGGTATCGACCTGTGCCGCCAGATCCGTCGCAAGAGCGACGTGCCCATCATCTTCATCAGCGCCAAGGGCAGCGAGACCGACCGTATCGTCGGGCTGGAACTGGGCGCCGACGACTATCTGCCCAAGCCCTTTGGCACGCGCGAGCTGATCGCCCGTATCCGCGCCATCCTGCGCCGCGTCGGCGTGGAGCGTGGCCCGGACGAGCAGCGCGAGAATGAAGCGCGCTTCGACGGCTGGATCGTCAACTTCCCGCGCCGTGAACTGCGGTCGCCGACTGGTGCGATCGTCGACCTGACCGGCGCCGAGTTCGACCTGCTGGGCAGCTTCCTCAGCCATCCGCAGCGGGTGATCGCGCGCGAGCGGCTGATCGAATTGTCGCGTACCCGCATGGGTGATAGCAGCGACCGCAGCATCGACGTGCTGGTCAGCCGCCTGCGCCGCAAGCTGTCGACCGAGGACCGGCCCGCGCCGATCACCACGGTGCGCGGCGTCGGCTACATGTTCAACGCGGAAGTCGCGCGCGCTTGAGACGACAGCGGTTCAGCCGGTCGCTCGGGCTGGTCGGCCGCATCTTCGGCATATTGCTGCTGACCGTCCTGCTGGAATTCGTGGTCGGCACGCTTATCTATGAGCGCGCCAGCCATTTGTCGCTGCAGGATGACGAGGCGCGCCGCCTGGCCGAGCATCTGGTGATCGCGCGCAAGCTGGTCGCCAAGGCGCCGGTCAGCCAGCGCGGCGGGGTCAGCGCGCAGCTGACCACCGACCGCTATGATATCCACTGGACGCTTGCCGCGCCGCCGCCGCCGCCGCTGTCGCCCGAACTGGCGCGGATGCGGCAGCAGATCGTCGACTGGGAACCCAGCCTGCATGAATCGCGGCTGTGGCTGCGGCTCAATTCGCCCGGCCGTTCCTCGCAGATCAATGGCGGGCTGCAACTGGCGGATGGCAGCTGGCTTTATTTCGGCATGCATCATAGCGGCGGCAAATGGGCCTTCACCTTCGGTCGCTTCGGCCTGGCGCTGATCCCGGTGCTGGCGCTGCTGATTGCGGGCGGCGTGCTGATCCGGCGGACATTGGCGCCGCTGCGTGACCTGACGCATGCGACCAAGCGGATCGGCCTGGCGCAACAGGTGGCGGTGGCGGAAGCGGGCACCAATGATGTGCGCAACCTGATCCGCGCCTTCAATGCGATGCAGACCCGCATCCATCGCCTGATCAACGAGCGGACCGAGACGCTGGCGGCGGTCGGTCATGACATGCGCACGCCGCTCGCCCGGCTGCAATTGCGGCTGGAAGCGGTGGACGACCCGGAAATCCGCGAGGCGATGGGCGAGGATCTGGCCGAGATGGGCGAGATGATCGAATCCGTGCTGGCCTTTCTGGGGGGCGAGAAGAATCCGGAGCCGGCGGTGCGGATCGACGTGGCGGTCACGATCGCGACGGTGGTCGACGCCTTCCAGGATCATGGCGACGATGTGATCTATGACGGGCCGGATCATCTGGAAATGGAGGTCCGCCCGCTGTCGCTGCGCCGTGCCGTGCGCAACCTGATCGAGAATGCGCTCCATTATGGGGTGCGTGCGCGGGTCAGCGTGGCGCGGCACGATAATGAGGTGCTGATCCGCGTCGACGATGATGGCCCCGGCATTCCGCGCGACCGGCTGGAGGAGGTGCTGAAACCCTTCCATCGGCTGGATACGGCGCGTCAGCGCAACACGCGTGGCATGGGCCTGGGCCTGGCCATCGTTGCCAAGACGGTCGAGCAGGAGGGCGGTCGCCTGACGCTGGCCAACCGACCCGAGGGCGGGCTGCGCGTCGAAATCTGCCTCTATCTGAACAAGCCGGAAGCCAAGGTCTGATCGGCCTTCCGGCGCGTTCGGCAAAGAGAATCTCGCTACCCCCAAGCAAAACTCGTTTATCCTGGCGCGCAGACGCGGGTTATTCCGGTTGCCCATCGGACAAGAGGCGCAGGGAATGGCGGACGGCGATATGCAGGGTGAAGGCGTGGGCTATTGGGATCTGGACCGGCTGGTCACGGACCTGGCCGCAGCGCGCAGTCGCTGGCGGCAGGAACAGCAGCATCATGCCGAATATGGCGCCGAAGGATTCCCGTCTCGCGCCAATCTGGTGAAGATCACCGGTGCGCTGTGCGGCGCGCTGTTCCCGCTGCGGCTGGGACCGAGCTTCGTGCGACTGCATAATGAGGACGCCTATGTCGCCGAGACGCTGCAGACCGTGCTCAGCCGCCTCTATGGCCAGATCCGGCTCGAACTCATCTATGCGATGAAGGACGATCCGATTGCCGCAGTCGACGCGGCGGCGGCGCGGATCATTGGCGAGTTCGCGCACAGCCTGCCGGCGCTGCGCACATTGCTCGACAGCGATGTCGAGGCGGCCTTCCTGGGCGATCCGGCCGCACGCAGCGTGGACGAGGTGCTGATCTGCTACCCTTCGATGCTGGCGATCATCCATCATCGGCTGGCGCACCGCCTCTATGAACTGGGCGCGCCGCTGGTGGCGCGGATCATTTCCGAGATCGCCCATTCCCATACCGGCATCGACATCCATCCCGGCGCGCGCATCGGCCACGGCTTCTTCATCGATCATGGCACCGGCGTCGTCATCGGCGAGACGGCGATCGTCGGCGATCGGGTGCGGCTCTATCAGGGCGTGACGCTGGGCGCGCGCAGCTTCCCCTCGGACGAGAAGGGCGCGCTCGAAAAGGCGCAGCCGCGCCATCCGATCATCGAGGATGACGTCGTCATCTATGCCGGCGCGACGGTGCTGGGCCGGATCATCATCGGCAGTCGATCGGTCATCGGCGGCAATGTCTGGCTGACCGAGAGCGTGCCGGCGGACAGCAATGTGCGCCAGGCCAAGGCCCGGCACGAAGTGACCAGCCGGGTGGAAGTGTCAGCCCCGCACCGCGTCCATGCGCTGCTGGAAAGCACGGACGGGATTGGCGAAAATATCTGATCCTCCCCCCTTTGACGGGGGGGAGGATCGGCAAGGGCTTACTGCCCGGCGCAGCTGTCGCCTTGGCCGGCGACCAGGTCGAGGCAGCGGCCGTCAATCTGGTCCTTGGGCACGGGCAGCTTGATCAGCGCGGCGAGGCTGGGGAGGATGTCCACCGTCTCGACGCCCAGCGGCTGTTCGAAATGCTGCATGCCCTTGCGCCAGAAGAGGATCGGCACGCGGCGGTCCGTATCCCAGGGCGAGCCATGGGTGGCGACCGATCCCATCACTGCCTGTTCCGGGATCGACATCACGCGCGGCTTGAGCAGCAGCAGCAGGTCGCCCGAGCGGCCGGGGTAGAAGCTGGCGCGCGCTTCCTGGATCAGGCTCCAGCTTTCGGGGGGACCCGAGGGCGAGGGGGTGGCGGCGATTTCCGCCTTGGTGAAGACGGTCTGCACCTGCGGATGGGCGCGCAGATATGTGAGCGCCTCGGTCTCGACCCTGGCGCGCTGCGCGGCGGTCAGGCCCTTGTCATAATAGATGTCACCCGACGGGCCGTCGCTCCAGATCACCTTCTTGCCGGGCAGGCCGGCCTTCTCGGCGATGGTGGCGTTGAGCGCCTTGGGCGTCAGCGCCATGTCGACCCGCTGTTCCATCGGCATGGCATTCATGCGGTGGCGTTCGGGCAGGTCATGGCCGCCATGGTCGGCGGTCAGCACCACGACATAGTCGATGCCGTCCTTGTCGAGCCGATCGAAGAAGGCGCCCAGTTCGGTGTCGAGACGATCGACTTGGATGCAGCTTTCGGTGCCTTCGGTGCCGAAGGTGTGGCCGACATAGTCGGTTGCCGACAGGCCAATCGAGATGATGTCGGTCTGCGCCTGCTTGCCCAGCTGCATGCTCTCGATCGCGGCGGCGGCGAAGGCCAGGGTCATCGCATCCTGCTCGGGCGAGATGCGGAAGCCCTTGAAGTCGCCCGCTTCCCGCGCGAAGCGGCCAGTGCCCACGGTGCGGTTGCCGGCCTGGACCGGGAAATCCTTCGACACGCACTGGGCGGGCAGCTCGAAGCCGGGGTTGGGCTGGGCGAGGCGCTGGGCAAAGGCCTGGTTGACCTTGGTGACGAGCGGGGTGGGGGCGACGCCCTTGTAGCTGACATAGCCCTGCGGCCCGCCGAGCCACCAGACCTGATCGGCGGTCGCGCCGCCCATCATGATTGCGGCGCGATCCTTGCCGGCGACCGACACGACGCGGGTGGCGGGATTGGCCGCCTTCATCCGGCCGCCCAGCGTCGGCACCTTGAGGTGCAGGGGCGAGGCTTCATATTTGTCGCTGCTGCTGCCCGGCTGGCTCTCATCCTCGGCGCAATAGAGATTCTTGTCCTCGCGCTTGGCGTCGAGGTCGAACCAGTTATTGGCGATGATGCCGGTGCGCGACGGGCGGCTGCCGGTCAGGATGGTCGAATGGCCGGGGCAGGTCTCGGTCGCGGCATGGCTCTGATAGCCGCGCGGGAAGACCGCGCCTTCGCTGGTCAGGCGCTTGAGGCCGCCGGTATAATATTGGCGATATTCGCTGAACAGGTCGGCCGAAAACTGGTCGACCGAGATGGCGACGATCAGCTTGGGCGGAGTCGCGGCAATGCTGCGGGCGGCCGGTGCAGGAGCGGCAGCAGGCGCGGGGCTCTGCGCCACGACGGGCATGGCGGTGGCAAGCAACAGGGCAGCGGCGACGTGTTTCAACATTATGGATACCTTCTCATGCCTTGACGGCGGATAGGGAGCGACCTAGCCCCCTTGCATCCACCCGACCAGAGGCCCGATGCGGATTTTTCAAGTCATATTCATGACGCTCGCCATGCTGGCGGGGCTGTCGATCGCATCGCCTGCGGTGCAGGCCCAGGCGGCCTTTGGCGGCGGCCCGGCGCATATCGCCGCGCAGCTGATGGCCGAAAGCACAGCGCCTGCGCCCGGCAAGGGCACGACCATCGCCTTTGCCATGAAACCGGAAAAGGGCTGGCACGGCTATTGGGAAAATCCGGGCGACGCGGGCCTGGGCATGACCGTGACCTGGACCCTGCCAAAGGGCGTGACGATCGGCGCGCTGCGCTATCCGGTGCCCGAGACGCTGCTGATTTCGGGCCTGATGAACCATGTCTATGAAGGCCCCTATGCAGTGCTCGCCAATCTGGGCGTGGCACCGGACGTGGCGGCGGGCACCCGCCTGCCGATCCGGGTGAAGGCGGAATGGCTGGCCTGCACCGACAAGATCTGCGTGCCGGAAAGCGGCGAACTGGCGCTGGAACTGGTCGCGGGCGACGGCAAGGTCGTGCCGGCGATGCAGGCGCGCTTCGATGGCTGGCGCGGCCATCTGCCCCGGCCGCTGGGGGCGCAAGCGACCTATCAGATCGTCGATGGCAAGCTGCGCCTGTCGGTGCCGTTCCCCGCCGATGCGCAGGCGCGCGACGTTCACCTGTTCCCGCTGAGCGACGGGCTGGCCCGCTTCGCCGCCGCGCAAAAGGTCAGCCGCGATGGCGATCGGCTGCTGGTCGAGACCGAGGCGGGCGAGGGCTTCAAGGGCGGCGCTGCGCAGGCGGTGCTGCGCACCGGCGACCATGTCGGCTTCCTGCTGACCGCCAAGCCCGGCGAGGTCGCGGCGATCGCGCCCAAGGGGCTGGCGGGCACGATATTGCTGGCGCTGGGCGGGGCGATTTTGGGC
>NZ_NOIW01000086.1:0-22710 GCF_002708645.1 Sphingobium sp. IP1 | reverse complement strand
CTCCAGCCTGGTGCGGATGCTTTATTCGCGCGTCGGCGAATATCCGCGCCATCAACCCATGCTTTATGCGGAGGATTTCTCCCCCAACACGGTCGCGGGCGCCTGCCCGACCTGCCACGGCATCGGCCGCGTATATGACGCGACCGAAGAGACGATGGTTCCTGACGCCAGCCTCACCATTCGCGAACGAGCGATCGCCGCCTGGCCGACCGCCTGGCATGGGCAGAACCTGCGCGATATCCTCGTTTCGCTCGGTTATGATGTCGATACGCCGTGGCGCGACCTGCCGAAAAAGGATCGCGACTGGATCCTCTTTACTGAAGAGGCGCCGACGGTGCCGGTCTATGCGGGCCTGACGCCCGAACAGACCCGGACGGCGCTCAAGCGCGGCAAGGAGCCGAGCTACCAGGGCACCTTCACCGGCGCGCGCCGCTATGTGCTGGAAACCTTCGCCAACACGAAAAGCGCGCTGATGAAGAAGCGCGTCTCGCAATATATCATCGGCCGCGATTGCCCGACCTGCGACGGCAAGCGCCTGAAGCGCGAAGCCCTGTCGGTCAAATTCGCCGGCCTCGACATTGCCGAGTTCGGCGACCTGACGGTGCTCAAGCTGAAGGACTTGCTGATCCCCGTCGCGCATTGCGAGTATGGGGCAGTCTCCGCCCCCTCAAAGGGCCATGTTCTGGAAAAAGCGGCCCGCGATGCAGCGGTCGAACAACGGGTTGCGGCGGGCGGCTCTGCGCACAAGAGCGCGCCCGACGTACGCCGCACGCCCAATTTCTCCGACGAGAAGCGGATCGCTGCCCAACGCCTCGCCTGCGAATTGATCGAGCGGCTAGAGCCGCTGATCGATCTTGGCCTTGGCTACATTTCGCTCGACCGCAGCACGCCGACGCTCTCCTCCGGAGAGCTGCAGCGCTTGCGGCTTGCCACGCAATTGTCGTCACAGCTTTTCGGCGTGGTCTATGTGCTTGACGAGCCTTCGGCAGGGTTGCACCCGGCAGATGGCGAAGCCTTGCTCACGATCCTTGAGCGTCTGAAGGCGGCGGGCAACTCCCTGTTCGTCGTCGAACATGATCTCGACGTGATCCGCCGCGCGGAATGGCTCGTCGATGTCGGGCCAGGAGCCGGGGAAAAGGGCGGTGAAGTCCTCTACAGCGGGCCGATAGAGGGGCTTGCCGACGTCGAGACTTCGATCACCCGCCGCTACCTGTTCGCAGAGCCGCTCCGCAGTGAGCGCACACCGCGCCATCCCAAGGCATGGCTACGCCTGGAAGGGATCAGGCGGAACAATCTCCATGGTCTCGACGTCGAGTTTCCCATCGGCTGCTTCACCGCTGTCACCGGCGTTTCGGGATCGGGCAAATCCAGTCTTGTCAGTCAGGCGCTGCCCGAGCTCGTCACGGAACACCTCGGCGGCTCCCCCGTGGCCGAGGAGGACGATATCGATCCGCTGCTCGATGTTGCGCAGAACGACACTGAAGGACGCATTGTCGCAGGTATGGAGCATGTTCGCAGGCTGGTGCGGGTCGATCAGAAGCCGATCGGCCGCACGCCGCGCTCGAACCTATCCACCTACAGCGGCATGTTCGACCATGTGCGACGGATCTTCGCTGATACGCCGCTCGCCCGCCGGCGGCACTACAGCCCGGGAAGGTTCTCGTTCAACGTCGCGCAAGGCCGCTGCCCTGTGTGCGAGGGCGAGGGATACGTCATGGTGGAACTGCTGTTCCTGCCGAGCGTTTTTGCCCCGTGCTCGACCTGTCATGGCTCTCGCTACAACCCGCAAACGCTCGAAGTCGAATGGAACGGGCGCAATATCGCCCAGGTGCTCGAACTGACGGTCGACGATGCGTGCGATTTCTTCGCTGGCGAGGCATCTGTGATGCGCTCACTCGGCGTGTTGCGGGAGATCGGTCTTGGCTATCTGCGGCTCGGTCAGCCAGCGACCGAGCTGTCTGGCGGGGAGGCGCAGCGCATCAAGCTCGCGACTGAACTGCAACGCGCTCAACGCGGCAACACGATCTACATCCTCGACGAGCCAACTTCGGGGCTTCACCCCTCCGATGGCGACCGGCTGATGCAACACCTGCAGGGCCTCGTAGACGCCGGCAATACCGTCATAGTCGTCGAACATGACATGCGCGCCATCACGCAGACGGACTGGATCATCGACCTGGGACCGGGGGCCGGGGAAGATGGGGGTCGTATCGTTGCCAGCGGCGTCCCTGGCGTCGTTGCGGAAGCGGAAGGCAGTCTCACCGCCCGCTATCTCAAGGCGGCGCTTTAGATCGTAAATCTGGCCGAACGCACGTTCGATCAGGTGCATCTCGACCACACGTTGGAATGGGTCGAATCTGGAAGCGGGAGCTTGCGATGTGTCACCGCGGTTGACGCGGCTTAGGGTTTGAGTGTCCGTCAGATGCGCCGTGCTCGCGTGATACGCGGCGTGGCGGACGGCCAATCGCTGGCCATCCGCCACGCTTGCTTTGTGCAGACCTTCTCCAGGGACAGGGCTCTCACATGGTTTCGTCGCAACGCCCCGCGCTAATTCCCTGCTTCCAGCGCTGCGCCCACACCTTCTGCGATTTCCTCAACGAGTTTGGCACAGAAGGCGGGCAAATCATTCGGATCGCGGCTGGTAACAAGGCCGTTGTCGACCACGACTTCCTCATTGGTCCATGCACCGCCGGCGTTCTCGATATCGACCTTCAGCGTCGGGTAGGACGTCAAGGTGCGACCCTCAAGCACGCCCGCCTCGATCAATGTCCAGGGTGCATGGCATATAGCCGCAACAGGTTTTTTCTGATCGAAGAAAGCCCGGATGAAAGCAATTGCCTCGACGCTGCCGCGCAGCTTGTCGGCACCGACAGTCCCCCCGGGCACAACAAGTCCGTCGAAATCGTCGGCTTTCACCTCGGAAAACGTCTTGTCGATAGTATAGCTGGCGCCCTCGTCAAGATCGCTATTGACTGTGCGAGCCTTGCCCGGTTCAAAACTGATCACGGTCACTTTGCCGCCAGCGTCCTCGACAGCTTGCTTGGGCTTCGAGAATTCTGGTTCTTCCGTCCCTCGGGGTGCGATCAGAATGGCAACCGATTTGCCTTCCAAAGTCATAATTTATTTCCTATTCCGTCGAAGACTAAGGTCAGGTGCCCGGCTTGAGCACGACCTTCGTCCAGCCTGCATCGCGCTCGTCGAAATGCTTGTAGGCGTCTGGTGCCTGATCGAGCGGCAGTCGGTGCGAGATGATTTTGGCAGGATTGGCCCGGCCTTGCTCGATAAGCTTCATCAGTCGCCGGTTGTAGTGCTTTACATTGCACTGGCCGGTGCCAATCTTTTGGCCCTTGAACCAGAAGTTGCCGAAGTCGAACGCCATCTTGCCTTCCTTCTGGAGATCGTCGGGCGCGTTCGGGTCTTCCGGAATGAACACGCCGACGACGCCGATTCCGCCGGTGGCCTTCGTGCTTTTGACGAGGCAGTTCATCGTGTAATTGCTGCGCTCCTTGCCGTGGCGATCGCAACACTGATACCCGACCGCCTCGACCCCCCGGTCGGTCCCGAGGCCGCCAGTCGCGTCAAGGATCTGCTGGGCGGGATCGCCCTTGCGCATATCGATCGGAATAGCGCCCATCGCCTCGGCCAGTTTCAGACGGTCATCGTGAGAATCGACGACAAAGATCTGAGAGGCGCCGCGGATTTCGGCCGAGTGCGCGGCCATTAGACCGACCGGACCGGCGCCGTAGATCGCAATGCTCTCGCCAGGCAGGAAACCCGACAGTTCGACGCCATGCCAACCCGTCGGGAAGATGTCGGAGAGCATGACATAGTCATCCTCCTTCTCTTCAGCGTCCTCGGGCAGCTTCAGGCAATTGAAGTCCGCATAAGGAACGCGCATCAACTCGGCCTGACCACCTTGCCACGGACCCATCTCGGCAAATCCATACGCTGCGCCGGCGGTTCCAGGGTTGGTCGTGAGGCAAAAACCCGTCAAACCGCGTTCGCAATTTTCGCAGAAACCGCAACCGACGTTGAACGGCATGCACACGCGATCGCCCTTCTTGATACGATCTACGGCAGCGCCGACTTCGATGACCTCGCCAAGGTTTTCGTGACCGAAGACCCGGCCCTTCTCAAAGCTGGTACGGCCCTCATACATGTGAAGGTCCGACCCGCAGATATTGGTCGTGGTTAACCGGATGATAACATCGGTCTGCTTTTCGATCTTGGGATCATCGATGGTATTGACAGAAACATCTTTTGGCCCGTTGTAGACGACAGCTTTCACGGTTCTTTTCCTTTCGCAGATCTTCTCAACGCGTCATCAAATCGAGAGCTTGGTGATGATCCGGTAGATCGTAACGGCGGAGCACATCGCGCCCTTCCAAGTGATCTCAGTTTCCTGAACCTTCTGCTACCTGAGGGGTTCCTTTCCGCAGGGCCATCCTGGGATCCATTCACGGCCGTTTTCTGAATGACTGGGCCAGAACGGCCGAATAACGCGCCAAATTGATGTGCTCAAGAACCTCCCGCGAACCAATGGTGCCGTTACTTCGCGACCCATCGATGGCGCTTTATCAGTAATTTCAGAGCTGTGATAAGCGCAAAAGACAAGGTCATCCACTATCGCGGATGACCTGTCATACTCATTTATTCATTTCCCGGTTCGGCTTGGCCATCCATTCCGGATGGAAACACGAGCCTTACCCTGCAGTCAAACGGCAGCTTAGAGTGCCAACCGCTCGGCTATTTCGCGGCCAGCAGGGTAAACTTGTGAATCTGCGGCGGTTCAGAAAACAGTTCTTCTGCCTTGTCCATCAGTGCGGCGGCAACCTTGCCGTCAAGATGGGCCTGCCGATCCTCCTCCGTGTCGAACGTATCGAAGATCGCGTACGCACCGGGACCTTCCTCGATCGCATACCAGGTCAGAGTGCCCGGCTCAGCTTGAACGAGCGGCAATGCCGAGGTCAGGAAATCGGCGACATCGCGCTCTTTTCCGGGCTTGGCCTTCAGTGGTACATACAGGGCAAGTTTGGGCATAAATGACTCCTCAAGTGAAACGGACAGATATTATACGACAAAGTAACGGGCGAGCGGGCCGGTACGTTCCCCATGAGGCGGAGCACACGCGGCCCCGCCTCCTCGTGGAAATCAGAACTCCTGTGCGGTCGGCCGGATGACGATCGCGTTGACGTCGACGTCATCAGGTTGTTCGACAGCGAACGCGATAGCACGCGCCACCGATGCCGCCGGGATGGCCTGCTTATAGAAGTCCAGCACCGTCTCGGCAGCCGTGCCAGAGGTCGTGAACTTCAAATCGCTTTCGACAGCTCCAGGCTCGATGGACGTGACCCGGACCTTTTCCCCCACCTCGTGGCGCAAGCCCTCGCTGATCGCGCTGACGGCGAACTTGGTGCCGGAGTAGACCGTGCCGCCCGGTGCGAAGACCTTGATGCCCGCAACCGAGCTCAGGTTGATGATGTGACCGCTGCCCTGCTCGAGAAAACCGGGAAGGGCCGCCGCAATGCCGTAGAGCGTACCCTTCAGATTGACGTCGATCATCTGGTCCCACTCGTCGGTGTTGACCTCGGCCATCGGACGGATCGGCATCAGCCCGGCGTTGTTGATCAGCACGTCGAGGCGGCCGAAGTCGGCAATGATTGCGGCGACGACGGACTGGACCGCCGATTTGTCGGTCACGTCCAGCGCGTAGCTACGTGCCGTGCCGCCAGCTGCGGCGATGTCCGCGACGACCTCGTCGAGCCTGTCCTTGCGCCGCGCGGCGATGGCCACCTTGGCGCCGCGTTCCGCGAGAAGACGCGCGGTTTCCGCGCCGATGCCGGTGCTGCCGCCGGTAATGAGAACGATCTTGCCTTCGATTCCGTTTGTCATGATTGTATTCCTTCAAGGCAGTTGTTGATTTTTCGCCGGATCGCGGTCCCGCGCGAGCCCGCCCGGCCTGATGGGTTCACCGCGAGCGCAACAGGACGGGAGCGGCGCCGACCTTGATGCGGAGCAGCTCGTAGGGCTTGCGGCGCAGGTCCCGCCCGCCATGGAAGCCGGGCTGGCGGTGGAGCTGGTTGGCGGTGAAGTAGAGGTAGCCGTCGGTGCCGATCGATAGCGTGTCGGGCCAGCTGATGCGCGGGTCGCTGACCACCGTCGTCCAGCGGCCCTGGTCGAGCACGCGGATCGCGTTGTTCTCGTAATCGCCGGCGAACACGCGGTCCTTGTCGTCCTCGGCTATCCCGTCCGAGGCGCCTTTGCGCCCCAGGCTGCGGACCGCGCGGCCTAACGCCTCCTCGGACACCGCGGGATCGCGCAGCATCGCCGTGGGCACCGCGTGCAGCGTGCGGCCCGACAGTGGACCGTAATACAGCAGGCTGCCGTCGGCGCTGAGCGCAATCGCGTCGCTTGCGATCGTGACCGGCGTCGCGGGGCCGTCGGCCGGGCGGTTCATGAGCACCGCGCCGTCGACGACCGGGGTGAAGCCGGGCTCGGGGTTGGTCGTCGCATGGTTCGACAGGCGCCGGATCGCACGCCCGCTGGCGATATCGACGACGATGATGCCGCCGACGCCGTCGTTGCTGCTGTCGCTGATGTAGGCGACGCCCTCGGCGCCCTGACGCAGATCGAAGCGCACATCGTTGAGGTAGGTCGTGGGCAGCACCACGCTGGGCGGCAGAACGATCGTCTTCACCACCCGGTTGGTCGCAAGATCGATCGCCACCAGCTTTGCACCGCTGGCCCGTGGTTGAGAGAATTTGGGCGCCGCCGTGTCGAGCACCCACAGGCGATCGGCGCCGTCTGCCACCACGCTCTGCACCGAGATGAAATGCCCCGCCGGGTCGGCCGGATCGGGCCGGTTGGTCGCGGCGTCGGGATAAGGCACCGCCTTGCCGTCGACCAGCTCGGCAACCGTGAACGGCGCGTTGTCGCCCCATTGCGGGAAGTTGACGAAGATGCGCCCGTTGGGGGCGACGGTCACGCCAGTCGGCATCGCGCCATCGAAGGTCGCGACCTGTTCGATCCGGGGCGCGGATGCACCCTCCCGGGTCGTCGCGCAGGCGGCAAGCGAGAGGGCAGCGCCAGCGGCCAGAAGCAGTTTGACGGAGATTTTCATGGCGTCATTTCCTTGAGAATGCGGCCCACTTCGTGAGGCTCGGACCGGAAATATTGCGGGGGCGCCTTGACCGATGCACCAAGTGCGGCGGCGGCGTGCCAGGGCCAACGCGGATCCCACAGCGCAGCGCGGGCAATCGCTATGGCGTCGGCATGCCCGTCTTCTAGGATGCGCTCCGCCTGGTGCGGATCGGTGATCAAGCCGACAGCGATTACAGGCATAGCGACCGCGTCCTTGACCGTGCGGGCCAGCGGTACCTGATAGCCGGGGCCGACCGGGATCTGCTGGCGCGGGTCGAGCCCGCCGCCGGAGACGTGGATCGCCGCGCAACCGCGCCGCTCCAGTTCCTGCGCAAACCTTGCGGTTTCTTCCGCTGTCCAGCCGCCTTCAACCCAGTCAGTCCCGGAAACGCGAACGGTCACCGGGCGGTCGGCCGGAAACGATTCGCGCACGGCATCGAACACTTCCAGCGGGAACCGCATCCGGTTGTCGAGGCTGCCGCCGTATTCGTCGCCGCGCCGGTTGGAGATCGGCGAAAGAAACTCGTGAAGCAGATAGCCATGCGCGGCGTGGATCTGGACGGCTTCGATGCCGAGCCTGCCGGCGCGCCGGGCGGCATCCGCGAACGCCTCCCGGATGCGGGCAAGCCCTGACTTGTCCAGTTCGACAGGGGGATGGTCGTCCGGAGCGAAGGGAATGGCGCTGGGTGCCACGGTCTGCCAGCCATTCTCCGTATCTGGGGGAAGCTGCGCTCCGCCGTGCCACGGCTTGGCGCTGCTCGCCTTGCGGCCGGCATGGGCCAGCTGGATGACGAGCGGCATGTCCGACCACTGACGGACGCTTTCTAGCACGCTTCGCATCGCCGCTTCGGTACGGTCATCGTACAGGCCGACGTCACCGTAGGTGATGCGACCTTCGGGGCTGACAGCGGTCGCCTCTATCGTCAGCGCGCCCGCGCCCGACAGCGCCAACAGGCCGAGATGCATCCGGTGCCAGTCGGTCATCGCGCCGTCCTCGGCAGAATACTGGCACATCGGCGCGATAACGATGCGGTTGGCAAGCCGCAGCCCCGCGACCTCGAGCGGTTCGAACAGGCGCGCCATCACCATGCGCCCGTGTTGGGCATGGAGGCCCAGGGTTCGGCCGGGGCCATGTGTTCGCCTTTTTGGAGCAGTTCGATCGAGATCCCGTCCGGCGAGCGGACGAACGCCATGTATCCGTCGCGCGGGGGGCGATTGATCGTCACGCCGCCCGCTTGCAGCCGCGCGCACGTCTCGTAGATGTCGTCGACCCCGTAGGCGAGATGGCCGAAGTTTCTGCCCCCCGTGTAAGTCTCGGCAGCGCTGCCGTCCTCGGGCGGCCAGTTGTACGTCAGTTCGACCTCGGCATCGCCCTGCTCGCCGTCGCCGCGGAAATCCTCGTCGGCGGCAAGGTAGATCAGCGTGTAACGCCCGGCCTGGTTCTCCATGCGCCGGGTCTCCTTGAGACCCAGCAGCGTGAAGAACCGGATCGCTGCCTCGGGATCGGCGACGCGCAGCATGGTGTGGAGATAGCGCATGATCAGGCGACCTTGTCCTTGAGGGCTTCCATCACGAGCTCCGCGGTGAGGGTAGCGCTGGCGGGGTTCTGGCCGGTCACCAGATTGCCGTCGCGCAGGGCGAAGGGGGCAAAATCGGGGCCGCCTTCGTGCTTGCCGCCGAGTTCCTTGAGACGCGTTTCGAGGAGGAACGGCACCGCCTGATCGAGACCGACCGCGCGTTCCTCGCTGTCCGTGAAGCCCGCGACACGGCGGCCGGCGACGAAGGGCGTGCCATCGGCCTTCTTCGCCGAGACCAGCCCTGCCGGTCCATGGCAGACGGCGGCGACGATCTTGCCTTCGCGGTCGAAGCGTTCGACCAGGCGGGCCAGTTCGTCACTGACGGGGTAATCGAACATGGTGCCGTGGCCGCCCGGCAGGAACAGCGCGTCGTAGCCGGCGGGATCGATGCTTGTGAATACAAGGGTGCTGGCAACCTCGGCCTTCAGGGCCTCGTCCTTCAGATAGCGCTCGACCGAAGCGTCGTTCTCGCCGTCGGCGTTGACGCTACGCTGGTCGACGGGGATGGCGCCACCCTTGATCGAGGCCAGCGTAACCTCGGCGCCCGCATCGCGGAACGCGTAGTACGGGGTGGTAAGTTCCTCGAGCCAGACGCCCGTCGGTTCGGTGCCGGGAGTCATGCGGTCGGCGGAGGTGGCCACCATGAGAATGCGGGTCATCGTCAGTTGTCCTTTTCTAGTGATGTCGGGAACACGAGCAAACGCACCCGCCGGCGCCGCGCCCGCCACCAGGACAGCGGTGAGGGCTTGGAGCAATTGGCGGCGATTTTGCTTCGATCGTTCCTTTCGGCGGCTTAGATACGCTGGGAACGGCATCATGAAATCCAGCGGGAATGGCGGACGGCCATAAATCCGGTTATGGAACCGGAATGTCCCTCCTGCAGTTGCGCACCTTCGTCGAAGTCTACCGCCGTCGTTCACTGAGCGAGGCGGCCCGGGCAATCGGCATCACCCAACCGGCTGCGTCGCAGCACATCGCATCGCTCGAGGCGCAATTGGGCCGTCCCTTGTTCGATCGCCATTCGCGGGGTGTTCGACCAACAGCGATTGCCGACGATCTCGCGGCTTCGATCGGAAGCAGCCTCGACACGGCGGAATCGGCACTGGCCAGCGCGCGGGCCCGATCGTCGCGCATCTCGGGCACGGTCCACATCGCCGCGCCGTCGGACCTACTGGGAGAGATGATCGCGCCCCGACTGGCGCCGCTGCTGGATGCGGGGCTAGACCTGCGCCTGCATATCGGCGGGCGCGAGGCGCTCTATGCCTTGCTGCTCGAAGACAAGGTGCACCTAGCCGTCACCGCCTCGCAGCCCGAAGATCCGCGGTTGGCCTTTCATGCGCTGGGCGAAGAGCACCTGCGCGCCGTAGCCTCGCCCGCCGTGGCCATGCGGATTGCCGAATTGCCGCTTGCCGACGGGCTCAACCGGACGGCCCACCTCGCCTACGACCTCGACCGACCGCTGCTGCGTACCTGGCTCCATGCAAACCAGATCGAGCTGACGAGCCAGCCCGCGTTGACCGCGCCCGATCTGAGGGTGCTACGGTCGGGATTGTGCGCGGGTCTCGGCTGGACGGTGATGCCCGGCTATCTCACCCGCAGCGAACGCGCTGCCTGCACGCTGATCGAGATACCCGCCCCGGTCACGGTGCCGCGCAACGCTTACTACCTCGTCTGGGCACGCTCATCGCTGCGACACCCGCGCGTGGCCATGGCTCGGGACGCCCTGATTGCTGCACTCCGAACATAATTGTGGCCACGCCTGTTGGGCCGTGAGCGCAATGTCGGGCCTGAACCAGTTGAGCGTTGGCGAAGCGAATGCCGGCTTTCGGAATCGTCGGCGACAAGGCCGAACGGCCGGATGTGGGGCGCAAAGCTGGCGTTATGAGGGCAGTGAAACCAGAATTTCCCAATAATCACAGTGCCCATCACTTTCATGTTGGGTGCGCCCCGGGCCTTTGGTTTTCCTAGAGAATGCGTGAAATTGGACGATCTGCAGCACAAGGGGAATGAGTACCTCTACCCGATCTTGATGGGATAGCGGCTTTTTGAAGCCGCAGTCCCGGAAGTCTTCGCGTATTCATTCCGGCACACCGCCCAAGGCCTCATAAAGTCCGACCAGCGTCGTGAGTTCATCGGTCCTTACCTGCACCAGCGACAGCTCGACGCCCAGCAAGGCACGCTGTGCATCGACCTGCTCGATGTAGGGTGTGTAGCCTGTCGAACGGCGTGCAAACGGGACCCCATATTGGAGTGGGCCCCTGGGGTCGGACAGGTGGGACCATAATGATTGACCGTGGGTTTGGCTTTTGGAGAAAAGCCAATGCGACATCGATCCCACAGCATGGAATTCAAACGTCAGGTCGTTCAGGAATATCTGGACGGCCAAACGTTGCATGGGTTATCCAAGCGCCATGACGTTTCTCGCCAGCTAATCCGGGTCTGGCTTGAGAAGTACGAGGTCGGAGAGTTTGACGATGACGCCCAGGCGGCTGATCTCATTCAGCAGTATGAGGCCCGCATCGCTGCGCTGGAACGCCTGGTCGGCAAGCAGGCTCTCGAGCTTGAGTTTCTAAAGGGGGCTCTGCAAAACACACCGCGGCCGAGAAACGGGACTACATCAGTCATTACCGGCCCACCGGCATCTCCGTCTCCCAAGGGTGCAGGCTGATGGGTATTGCGCGCTCGACCTATTATCATGAGCGGAAACAGCGGGTTGACGAGGCAGATCTGCTGACCGCGATTATCGCGATCTGTGATGAGTTCGAAGCCTATGTCTGGCGCCGCGTACGGGCAGAACTTCAGCACCAGGGGATCTTTGCAAATCATAAGCGCATCAAACGCTTGATGCGCGAGCATCACCTTCAGCCGAAAAAACGGCGGCGCTATGTGACAACGACCGACAGCGCCCATGATCTGCTGATATTCCCGGACTTAGCGAAGGGCGTCACCTTGACGGATGCGGATCAACTCTGGGTCGCAGACCTGACCTATGTCGCGATCGCAAGCGGCTTTGCTTATGTGGCCACAATCCTGGATGCCTGGTCGAGGCGGGTGGTTGGCTATGCTATTGGCCGGTCGATCGATGCTCGCCTCGCCATTGCAGCGCTTGAAACGGCGATCGCGAGCCGGCAGCCGCCACCGGGTCTCATACATCATTCCGACCGCGGATCCCAATACGCAGCCGCTTCCTACCGTGCGCTGCTGGCAGCCAATGGCATCACAGGATCAATGAGCCGACGCGGAAATCCCTATGACAACGCCAAGGCGGAAAGCTTCATGAAAACGCTTAAGGTCGAGGCGGTCTACCCGATGGCATTCGAGACATTCGAGGATGTCGCCACCCATCTTCCCCCCTTCATCGACCGCGTCTATAATCAACGCCGACTGCATTCCGCTCTGGGCTATTTGAGTCCGGTGCGATTTGAGGAGCTACACGCCGGATCCATAGTCAAATCGGCGGCCTGAAACCTGTCCGACCCCAGGGGCCCACTCCAACCGAGCGCGGCCGGAGTCGGGCCGGCGGCGGCCGCCGCCGCTTCGGCGTCGCGTTCGACTTTGTCCTCGGCGATATCACTGGGGGAATCGGCCCTGTTGCAACCTGATAAGGACAGCCGAGCAGGCCAGAGCGAACAAGGCGCGATTCATTAGTCTTCTCCGGATTTCAAACTGCCATCGCCATAGAAGGCGCTTGGGGCCTGACGGCTCCCTGATCCGTGGGCCGGCAACGCACCCATTCAGGCGGACGTGGGTGGATGTAAAAGGCGAAATGTTCTAGCTTCAGCAGCTTGGGGGGCGAACCGAAAGGAGCGTCGTTTGACCGAGCCTGTTGCAGCCACGATCAGGAAGATCCTCGTGGCGACGGATCTTACCCCGCGATACGATCGCGCCCTCGACCGCGCCGTCCAGTTGGCGAGGGAGAGCCAGGCCGAACTGGTGGCGGTTCATGTCATGGACGCGGCCGACCAGTCCGGCTCGATGTTCGATCGGCGAGAGCGGTCCTGGCGGCGCGTGCCTGATCCCGCCGAACGGATGTGCTGGCGGTCGCAGCGCGACCTTGCCGAGGCGTTCGAAGGGATCAGGGTCATCGCGGCCCAGGGCGATCCGGCTGAACAGTTGGTTGCCCATGCACGCAGCGAAGCCTGCGATCTCATTGTGACAGGGGCGGCGAGCGCGGAATCGATGAGCCGGATCCTGTTCGGCAGCACCGTCAACCGCGTGGCACGCGAGGTCGAGCAGCCGATCCTGGTCGTTCACGACCGCGCCTTCCGGCCTTATCGCGAGATCGTCGTGGCGACGGACTTTTCCGATGCGTCGATTGCGGGATTGCAGACTGCCTGGGACCTGTTTCCGCAAGCGGCATTCACGCTGTTTCATGCCTATGACATCCCCAGCGCCGCGCTCGCCGACGCGCGGCAGGACGGGCGCGCGCTTCTGGCGATGCAAGAGGACATGATGGCGAAGGTTCGCGCCGATGACCGCCTCGACGCCCGTCTTCGCGGCAAGGTTTCGGTGGTGGCCGATTTCGGCGCGCTGATCGGCAGCACGGCCAAGCGTCTGGTCGAAGCACTCGAGGGCGACCTTCTGATCGTGCGCCATCCTGCGGACGCGTGAGAAAAGGGCCTAGACCATATCCGGCGGGGAGCCAGTCGCGCGCCGCCGTGTTTCACAGGAGGAAAGACCGTCCAAGCCGCGGCAGGGGATATGAAGGGGTGCAATCGGTTTTGGGATCAGCCAAGCGCGCCTGGCGCCCGGGACAGATCATGATCCGACATCGGCGGCACCAGGGTCGTGCCTTGCGGGAAGGGGAGGGGTTGGTCTCGTGATCAAGCCGCATTTTGTCTACCTGGTGCTCGCCTTGCCGTTTCTCGCGAGCCTGGCCGCAGCCTTTCTACCCTCGGTGACCCGCAATCTGGCTTCGAGCTTGGCAGGGGTCGTCACCCTGCTGGCGATCGGGGCGCTCCTCAGCTTCTATCCGGCCGTATCGCAAGGGGACGTGGTGCGCATCGACCAGCCCTGGCTGCCGTCCCTCGGGCTCGATCTGGTCCTGCGTCTGGACGGCTTTACCTGGCTGTTCGCGCTGCTGGTTCTCGCGATCGGAGCCTTGGTCGTTCTCTATGCGCGCTATTACATGTCGCCGGACGATCCGGTGCCGCGCTTCTTCAGCTTTCTGATGGCCTTCATGGGCTCAATGCTGGGCATCGTGTTGTCGGGCAATCTCATCCAGACCATATTCTTCTGGGAGCTCACCAGCCTCTTTTCCTTTCTCCTCATCGGCTATTGGCATCACAACCAGAGCGCGCGCGACGGTGCGCGCATGGCACTTATAGTGACGGCCACGGGCGGCGTCTGCCTGCTCCTGGGCTTTCTGCTTATCGGGCACATCGCCGGCAGCTATGATCTTGACGTCGTCCTCTCCTCGGGCGGATTAATCCGCGCCCATCCCCTTTATCTTCCCGCGCTCGTGCTGGTGCTGATCGGCGCCTTTACGAAAAGCGCGCAGGTCCCGTTCCACTTCTGGCTGCCACATGCGATGGCGGCGCCCACCCCGGTCTCGGCCTATCTCCATTCCGCGACGATGGTGAAGGCCGGCATCTTCATACTCATCCTGCTCTGGCCGGTGCTGGCCGGCACGCAGGCCTGGTATCTGATCGTCGCGACCACAGGCCTTGCCACATTGCTGGTCGGGGCCTGGGCCGCGATCTTCCAGCATGATCTCAAGGGCCTGCTCGCCTATTCGACCATCAGCCATCTCGGGCTCATCACGCTGCTTCTGGGGCTCGGCAGTCCGCTCGCGGCTGTGGCGGCGATCTTCCACACCGTGAACCACGCGACCTTCAAGGCGTCGCTGTTCATGGCGGCAGGGATCATCGACCATGAAACGGGCACACGCGATCTGCGGCGGCTGAGCGGCCTCTTTCGCTGCATGCCGGTCACCGCGACGCTGGCAATGGTGGCGGCGGCGGCGATGGCCGGCGTGCCGCTGCTCAACGGCTTCCTGTCTAAGGAGATGTTCCTGGCCGAGGCGCTCGGGGCGCATAGCGGCACCGTGCTCGACAAGGCGCTGCCCGTGCTGGCGACGCTCGCCAGCATGTTCAGCGTGCTTTATTCGGTGCGCTTCATCCACCAGACCTTTTTTGGCCCGCCGCCCAGCGACCTGCCGCACCAGCCTGGCGAGGCGCCCCACTGGATGCGGCTGCCGATCGAGGTGCTTGTGCTGCTCTGCCTGGTCGTGGGCGTCGCGCCTGCCGCGACGATTGGCCCGCTGCTCGGTGACGCTGCTCGCGCCGTGCTGGGCGGGCGCACGCCGGCTTATGACCTTGCGGTCTGGCATGGCTTCACCTTACCGCTGCTTATGAGCGGGATCGCACTGGTCGGCGGCCTCCTGCTCTACCGGATCTTCGGACGGCGGCTCAACAGCGTCGAAGCGTCGCCGGTCATCGGCCACCTGAAAGGACACCGCCTTTTCGAGCGGACGCTGACCGGTCTCATTCAGGGCGCGCGGTCCGCCTATGGGGCGATCAGCTCGGGCCGGTTGCAGGTGCAACTGCGCCTCCTCATCGTGACCGCGCTCTGTGCCGGCGCCTTGCCGGTCTTCCTCCTGGGCTATAGCGCCGGGACCGCGCCGCGCACGCTTCTGGATCCCATATTCGCTCTGCTCTGGCTGATCGGCGGAGCCGCTGCGATCGGCGCGGCCAACCGCGCGAAGTTCCATCGGCTGGCCGCCCTCGTGATGGTCGGCGTCGCCGGGCTCATGACCTGCGTCAGCTTCATCTGGCTGTCGGCGCCGGACCTGGGACTCACGCAGCTACTGGTCGAGACCATGACCCTGGTCCTTCTCCTGCTTGGGCTGCGTTGGCTTCCGCTGCGCCGTCCGGACGTCTGGCCGGGCGCGCAGACACCGCTCGCCGTTCGTCTGCGTCGCGGCGGCGACGTGCTGTTGGCAGGCATAGGGGGCGGCGGCATGGCGGCGCTATCCTATGCGATGATGACGCGCGCGCCGCCCGAAGGCGTCGGACGCTTTTTCCTGGAGCAGGCCTATCCCGGCGGCGGCGGCAAGAATGTCGTCAACGTCATCCTGGTCGATTTCCGCAGTTTCGACACCCTGGGCGAGATCACGGTGCTGTCGATCGTTGCTGTGACCATTTTCTCGCTGCTGCGTCGGTTCCGGCCCGCTGCGGAAAGCGTCGAAGCGCCTGACCAGCAGAAGGTCCAGAATGCCTTCGACGACGCGGGCTTGGAGCGGGAGCGAGGCGACACGGCGCGCCACTATCTCATGGTCCCTCGGGTCCTCATGGAATGGCTGTTTCCGATAATCGTCACGTTCGCGCTCTATCTCCTGGTGCGCGGCCACGACTGGCCGGGCGGCGGCTTCGCGGCGGGGGTGACCGCTTCGATCGCACTCATCATCCTTTATATGGCGGGCGGCACGCGCTGGGTGGAAGCCCGGCTCAATGTGCAGCCGCTGGTCTGGATCAGCGCGGGCCTGGTTTGCGCGGTAGCGACCGGCGCCGGAGCGCTCCTGTTCGGCGCGCCGTTCCTCACCACCTATTTTCAGTATTTCGAGGTGCCGCTGGCAGGCGCGGTGCCGGTGGCGAGCGCGCTGCTGTTCGACATTGGCGTGTTCATGGTGGTGGTGGGGACGACAGCGCTGATCCTGATCGCGCTTGCCCATCAATCGATCCGCGCGCCGCGGGCGCGTCCCGCGGCCGGGTCTTCGCCCGACGATTCTGCCGAGGGTGAGAGTTGATGGAGGCGGTGCTGGCCCTTGCGATCGGCATCCTCGTCGCCAGCGGCCTGTGGCTGCTGTTTCGCCCGCGCACGTTCCAGGTGGTGCTCGCACTGTCGCTCCTCTCCTACGCGGTCAATCTCTTCATCTTGGCCGCAGGCCGGCTGCGGACCGATGCGCCGCCGATCGTAGACGGCAAGGCCGTCGATGCGGCGCTTTACGTCGATCCCGTGCCCCAGGCGCTGGTGCTGACGGCTATCGTCATTTCGTTCGCGACGACGGCGCTGCTCCTGGTGGTGCTGCTTGCCGCGCGTGGCCTGACCGGAACCGACCACGTCGACGGCGAGGATGAAGAGCCATGAGTGCGGCTCCCGCCTGGCTCCAGCATCTGCCCGTCCTGCTCGTCGTCCTGCCGATCGTGGCCGGCGCGCTGCTGCTGGCGGTGGCCGAGCGGCGACGCAGGCTCAAGCGGGCGATCAGCCTCGTGACGGCTGTCACCATGGTCGCCGTCGCGGGGCTGCTGGTGCTGAGCTGCGATGGACAACTGGGCGGCGGCACCGGCGGGCCGCAGGTCTATCGTCTTGCCGACTGGCCGGCACCCTTCGGCATCGCTCTGGTCGCGGACCGCCTTTCGGCCATGATGGTCCTCCTGACCGATCTTCTGGGAGTGACGGCGCTGGTCTATGCGCTGGCGCGGTGGGACCGCTCGGGTCCGCGTTTCCATGCGCTGTTCCTGCTTCTGCTGGCTGGGATCAACGGCGCCTTCCTGACCGGCGACATCTTCAACCTCTTCGTATTCTTCGAAGTGCTGCTGGCCGCATCCTACGGCTTGATCCTGCATGGCTCGGGGGAGGAGCGCACGCGGGCAAGCCTTCACTATATCACGATCAATATCGCGACATCGCTGCTGTTCCTGGCTGGGGTCGCGATGATTTACTCAGTGACAGGATCGCTCAACATGGCCGACATCGCGGTGAAGACCCCGCAGGTCGCGCGCGGGGATCTCATGCTGCTCGAGGCGGGCGCCGCGGTTTTGGGTGTCGCCTTTCTCGTCAAGTCGGGCATCTGGCCGCTCAATTTCTGGCTGCCGCGTACCTATGCAGCGGCTGCGCCGCCTGTCGCTGCGGTTTTCGCGATCATGACCAAGGTCGGCGTCTACATCATCCTGCGGCTCACCTCTTTGCTATTCGGCGAAGGCTCGGGCGCGGCGGTGGGCTTTGCCGATCATGCGCTGGTTCTCCTGGGCTTCGCGACGATGCTGTTCGGAACCTTGGGCATTCTGGCGACCCGCCAGTTGACCCGGGTCGCGGGTCACTATGTGCTGGTGTCTTCAGGTACGCTGATCGCGGCGATCGGGCTGGGCGGTCAGGCGCTGGTGGCTGCGCTGCTCTTCTATCTGGTGAGCTCGACGCTCGCGGTGGGCGCGCTCTACCTGCTCATCGAACCGGTGGAGCGCAATGCCGACGAGGAGGATCTGATCGCGGGGATCGCCGAGCCCGTATTCGACGACGAATATGTGGGCGCGGTCAGCGAGGAGACGGACGAGGTCGGGATCATAATCCCGGGCACGATCGCGGTCCTGGGCGGCGCTTTCATCTTCTGCACGCTCCTTCTCGCCGGTCTGCCGCCTCTTTCCGGCTTCATTGCCAAGTTCGCGATCATTTCCGCCCTGTTCGACAAAGACGCCATTTCCCCTTCCGCGTGGACGCTTGCCGGCCTGATCATCCTTTCGGGTCTCGCGACGCTGGTCGCCATGACCCGCGCCGGCATCGATCTTCTCTGGACGCCGGGCGAGGATGCGCCGGCCCGCCTCAGCGTGATCGAGGTTGTCCCGATCGGGCTGCTGCTGGGGGTCTGCCTGTCCCTCATGGTCGCGGCGGGTCCGCTTTACCGCTATGTCGAGACGACCGCCGGGGGGCTGGGTGCGCCGCGTGCCTATATCGAGGCGGTGCTGGGGTCTCGCGGGGGCGCGCCGCGATGATCGGCCGTTTCTTCCCCTATCCGCTACTGGCGGCGGCAGTTTTTCTCCTGTGGATCCTTCTGAGCGGCGTCTCTGCGGGGCAATGCCTTCTGGCGGCGGCGGCGGCGCTGCTCGTGCCGCAAGTGATGCGCCCGCTCGGGCCAGCGTCAGCTGAGATCCGGTGGGGGAGGGCGGTGCCGCGCCTCGTCGGCCTGGTGCTGCTGGATATCCTGCGCTCCAATCTCGCGGTCGCGCGCATCGTTCTGTTCGGTTCGCGGCGGCGGTCAGGTTTCATGGAAGTGCCGCTCGAACTGCGTAATCCCTACGCGCTTACCACTCTGGCGGTCATCATCACGGCCACGCCCGGCACCATCTGGCTTCAGCATGACCCCGACCGGCAGACCGTCCTCATTCATGTCCTCGACCTCAAGAACGAGGCGGACTGGATCGCGCTCATCAAGAACCGCTATGAGCGCCTCCTGAAGGAGATTTTCCCTTGAGCCACCTCGTCCTGGGCTTGGCGATCACTGCAGCCCAAATCCTTCTGGGCCTGGCCATGGCCTGCGCGAGCTTCCGGATTCTACGTGGACCGCGCGCGCAGGACCGGGTGCTGGGCCTCGACGCGCTTTATATGGCCGCGATGCTGCTCTTGCTTACATACGGCATCCAGACCGGGCGCACCCTGTTCTTCGAGGCCGCGTTCATTATAGCCTTGCTGGGCTTTGCGGGAACCGTGGCATTGGCGAAATTTCTGATGCGCGGCGAGGTGATTGAATGATCCAGGCGCCTGACCTTCCGCCTTGGGCCGCCTTGATCGTGGGTATCTGCCTGCTGCTCGGCGCGAGTGTCACGCTTATCGGCACGGTCGGCCTCGTGCGGATGAAGACCTTTTATGAGCGCCTCCATCCGCCGACGCTCGGCTCGACGCTGGGCACGGCCTTCATCCTCATGGCGTCCATCTCCTGTTTTTCCGCGATGCAGTCCAGGCCCGTTGTGCATGAGATCCTCATTGCGGTGTTCGTGACTTTGACGACGCCGCTGACCCTCATGCTGCTGGCCCGTGCCGCCCTCTATCGTGACCGGCTGGCAGGCGACATGTCCGTGCCGGGCGACGATGACAACGGGTCATCTTCGCCCGCTGTCACGCGGGATGCACAGGGATCGCCTCCTCCAACCTGAGATCGGTCGGCTTCGCAGCGAAGCAGGAGCACTGGGCGCCGGATGTCTGGAAGGCTCGTCAACCGGCCGTTCGATCTTGACCGAGGCAGCCGACAGGAGAGCCTTAACCAAGTTGCGATATCGCGAGTCCATGGCCGCAGCTGTCCGTCTTCTCTGCGTTTCTGTGCCACGGCAGTATCTTTGGCCGCTCCTGTCGCTGCTCGGCGTGTGCTTCGGTTTCATCTTCCTGCTCATCTTCCTGAGCACCCGCGCGCAGGATGCCCAGCAGCTCGAGCGGGAGCGCCAGGCGCTCGGGAGTGTGTTCACCACCGCTTCCGCGATGGTGCAGCACGATCTGCAGGATTACGCTAAATGGGACGATGCCGTGCGTCACATCGGTTCGAGTTTCGATGCTGCCTGGATGGACGACAATGTCGTGGCCTATCTGGGCCGCACCCAGGGATATTCCGACATCTTCGTGCTCGGCGCGGACGATCGGACCCTTTACAGCTTCAAAGACCGAAAGATCGCCCCGGACACCGCTCAACTGCGTCTTGGCGCCGACTTCGTTCGCTCGATCGCCGAAGTGCGGCGCTTGCCACCCGAGGGCAGTCCGATCGTTAGCGGCTTCACGCGCTCAGGCAACCAGGTCATGGTCTATGCCACGGCCGCCGTAGTGCCCTTGACGGGTAAGATCGCGGCGCCCCGAGCGCCGACCCGCCTTCTGGTCATCGCCCGTCACGTCGACGAGGCGTTCTTGGCGGACCTCACGCGCGAACTCAATGTCCACGATGTGCGGCTGACGCTTGGGAACCGGACAGCCGGAATGGACGCCATCGCCATCAAGGGCCGGTCGGGCGAACGGATCGCCTGGCTGGAATGGCGGTCGCATCATCCGGGTGCATCGCTGAGGCAGCATCTGGTGCCGGCGATCCTGGCGGTGGCCTTCGTCGCCTTTGTGGCAGCCAGCCTAATTCTTCGCCGGGGCGGCCAGTCGATCGAGGCTTTGCGCGCAAGCGAACTGCTCGCCCGGCATCTGTCGGATCACGATCCCTTGACCGAACTACCCAATCGCCGCGCGTTGGGGGAACGACTGGGCGAGCTTGTCGCGGCAAGGCAAGGACTAGCCCTGCTGTTCCTCGATCTCGACGGGTTCAAGGACGCCAATGATGTCTAGGGCCATAGTGCCGGCGATCTCCTGCTCAAGGAAGCCGCCGGTCGCCTGAAGGCCGCGGCGGGAGAGGGCTTCATCGCGCGCGCGGGCGGCGACGAGTTTGCCGTTCTCTTGGGATCGCCATCGCCTGGCGCGGCGGCCGCGACATGCGAGGCCATTCTCGAAGCGTTCTCGACGCCCTTCAAGGTTGGCGCCTACAGCATCACGATCGGGACCAGCATCGGTTATTTCGAAACCGACACATCCTGCGACGGCGCGGAAGAGCTCATCCGCAAGGCGGACGTCGCCATGTATGCCGCCAAGGATGCGGGCAGGCACTGCGCGCGGGTTTACCACCCCTCGCTCGACGAAAGCCATGAACGGCGCCAGCGGCTCGAGCAGGATCTCAAGCGCGCGGTCGAGGACGGAGAGATCTATGTCCGCTATCAGCCGATCGTCGATGCGCAGTCAGGTGAAGTCGTCGCCGTCGAGGCGCTGGCGCGCTGGTCTCATCCTGTCCATGGCGATGTTCCGCCCGACGTGTTCATTCCGAACGCCGAGATCAGTGGGCTGATCAACGCCATCGGCCGCCAGGTGCTTCTCCATGCCTGCCGGGAAATGCGCGAGACCGGGCTCGATCTGGCCGTCAACCTGTCGCCAGCGCAATTTTGGGATGGCAATCTCTACGACGAGGTTCAGCAGGTCCTGGAACGGACCGGGTTTCCTCCCGAGCGGCTGGAGCTGGAAATCACGGAAAGCTTGCTGCTGCGCCGTCCCCAGGTCGCCGCGGCGGTGATCGACCGGCTGCGCTCACTCGGTATCCGCATGGCGCTCGACGACTTTGGCACGGGGTTCGCGAGCATCGCCTATCTACAGCAACTCACGATCGACCGGCTCAAGATCGACAGGTCGTTCCTTGCTCCGCTGGAATCGCAGCCTGACATGCGAGAAGTGCTGATCTCCATCGTCGACCTGGCGAAGGCCTATCATCTTGAAGTCTGTGCCGAAGGGATCGAGACGCCGGGACAGGCGCAGCTTGCGCGCATCGCGGGTTGCGGCCGCTTGCAAGGTTGGCTGTTCGGGCGTCCGCAAGCCGCGAGCGCGTTCCAGACCGTGGCGTTTCGAGCTTAGGAGCGCGAGGGAAGCGGTCGTCCGGTCAACGACCGCGCCGACCCTGCGGAACGATCATGGCCGAACGACGGGCGAGCAATGGGCCGCCTCGATGCGCCACTGATCGCCCGGCAGCCGGTGCCAGCAGCGCGTATAGGCGAAGGTGCCGCTGAAAGGTTGCGCGTCGTAGGATCCCGACAACTGGACCGTGACGCAGACCACCGCGCTGTCGCCCAGGAGGCGAATGAGGGGTGGCTCGATGGGGTCCAGTTGTTCGATGCGAAGCAGGCCGGACTGGTGAGCGCCGAGATCATCGCCCTTGTCGAGCCGCACGCCGACCTGGTTGGTAAAAATCAGATCGGGGCTGAGCAGGGCATCGAGGGTCGCCACATCGCTGGCGAGCATCGACGCGCGAAGCCGGCCTTCGGCATGCTCGACCTGCGCGCGGTCGTCCATAAGCAGGCCTGCCCCAAAGTCGTTTGAAAGGGAGGGCGGTCAACGGCCGCCCAGGATCGATCCCAATATGCCGCCGAGTCCGCCGGCTGATGCAGCGCTCCCGGAGGACCCGCCGCTACCGGCGAGCGCACCGGCAATGCTGCCGAGAATGGATTCCAGTCCGCCCAGCTGCCCCCCGGAGCGCTTGGCGAGGTGCCCCGCGACAAGCATCGCGAGGATAGGGAGCATCTTCTTGAGGATCGCGGGATCGAGGCCAGTGGCTTGCGATGCTTTCCCGGCGACCTCCCGGCTGACGTCCTTCGAGCCGAACAGGCTCGCCAGCAGTTGATTGCCAAGGCCGGTGTCAGTGGGGCTGGAGCCGACGACATTATCGATGAGCCCCGAGCCGCCCAGCGCCTGGACCTGCGCCGCTAGACCCGCCGGCTCAACC
>NZ_NOIW01000085.1:0-23493 GCF_002708645.1 Sphingobium sp. IP1 | reverse complement strand
GATGCCACCACGTGAGTGGACCATGGCGAAGGCGCAATTTGCCGTGATCTTCGGCGAACGTTTCATCAGAGCCATGGCGGCCTGATGATCAACCGCCCGGCCGCACACGGAAATCCTGACAGTCCCCCAGCGAAGGCAGCTTCCGACGACCCGCCGCCCGGACCCACATCTCGACGTCCCACAGCATCATCAGCCGGTTGATCCGGCCAGAGCCCGTCTCCTGGAAACGCCGAAACTCTTCATCCACCGCCTCCACGTCAATGATCTTCTCGCTCGCCAGCCAGCCATCATGGAGATGCGCCTTCATTTCTCCTGATCGCTCCAGGAAGTTGTCGAGAATGATCCCATCAAAGCCCCCTTTCGACCGCCGACTGGAGATTTCATCCGGCAACAGGCCTGTTGCAATCCGCCGGACAGGTGCGCGGTTGCTCCCTCCTTCGAACCACTGCCAGGTTGGAATCTGCAGCGCAGCCTCGATCACGGGTCTGGACGCCAATGGAAATCGCAGAGCCTCGCGCCGGGGCGAGTGATAGGCATCGAAATGATTGTGGATGCCCAGCATCTGCTTGAGATGATCGCATTTCCCGCGCGGCGCCCACGCCACATCCATGCCGCTATGTTTCGCGCGGCGCGAGAGTGACCAGCGCAGGTCTCGGGACAAGAAGCTTGGGTCGCGTTTCCATGTAAGGCGCCTTGGTAAACCCAGGCGCCGCAATGCCCGCCACCCGACCTCGAAGATCGTCGTGTCATGCGCCATCGCCAGATCGCGCGCTACATTCGCGCTTTGCGTAAAGGTGCGCCAATTACCCAGACAATCCAGCAACGGTGCGCTCGACTGTAGATAGCAGAATGTCCCATCGCCGCCGCCACCGCTCAATATCCTGTCACAGCCCAACTCGCTCATGGCGTCACGCGCCAGTCTGTCGAACAATTGGGTAAAAAGCCGCGCACTGGGCCAGGCGAGATGGGCCGCTGCGGACTCATGCAGGCGTAGATCGAGGGCGTGTAACTCTTTGCCGCACCACGGCCGGCCTAGCGAAGCGCAAACCGCTCTTGCAAAACCGCCTTCATCCTCACCCCGGTGATGGCTGAAATAGGTCACCGCCGCAAAGTCGATGTCGAGTTCGGCCAAAAGCAGCGCGAGGAGAGAGGAATCCAGTCCACCCGATAATTCGAGCATGATCCGACGAGCGCCTGTGGCCTGCGCCTTGACGGCGCTCAGCAAGGCAGCCTTTAGCTGATAATCTATTTCGTCTCCGGGCATTGGCCGGGCATTCACCCCTTTAAGAGGTTGCCATATATAGCTGAATCCACCGCTAGCGCTGCAGGCCGCAGCACCAGGCGGCAACTCCTCAACCTGTCGCAATGCGGTCCGATCCTGGCGGAGATCGCGATAGGCCAGGGCCCGAATGATCCCATCCCTGCAAATATCGAAGGCAGTATCGGTTACCCTGCGCAACAGATCGACGCTCGAGGCCGCATAAAAGGCGTCTTTGGTCCGACAGATATAGCAAGGCTGCCCCGACGACGGATCCCGATATAACTCCACTGTTCGATCATCATGCCTGAGCGCGACAAATTGCCCCCAGACCCTTGCTGCCAACCGGGCAATGCCGTCGGTGACATTGCCAAGATCATCAAGCCGAGGGGGCTTTATCGGTTGCCCGGCCTCATCATAGGCATCGCCCAGAATATGCATCCTGCCGTCGGCTGAACGCACCGCCGCGCCCCTGACGAACAGTCGGACCGCACCTGCAAGTTTTACCTCGGCAAAGCCCTCCCTTGCCAAGACCTCCACCATGATCGGGGCTGCTTCAATTTCCGGATGCGCAGGCACGCGCAGAAGGAAATCCGTCATGGCCGGAACCGCATGATCGGCGTAAAACGGCGGACATAGTCCAGCTCGTCGTTGAGAAGATGGCCGTCTCGCTCCAGCCAACAATGCGCGGCAAATGGTGTGACCGTGACGCCGAACACAAGGTCCACGCTGGCGTCGCCAAGAAAGAGGTAGAGCACCGCACTATCGAGCAAGCAGGATCTTGGAAGTGGTATCGAGGGCCGGGACGCCATGAAGCGTCCCAAACGCTCCCTGAGCGTTCGGATATCGCATATCTCCATATGAGAAGCACGCTTCTCAATGGGACGCAGGACATGGCTCAGCGAGCCGGTGGCGATACGCAGACGCGTGATGGCAAGGCGCCAACATAGTAATAGCGTATCCAAACCGCGCGACCGCAGTCGGGGCCACTCGACGCGACTGGTCGCCGGCTCTGCACGGCAGCGCCTCAGCGGCCGACCTCCCGAAGGTTCAAGCGTCACATAGCCAAGTTTCAGCAGATCTTTTAGCGCTTCGCTTTCCGGAACGTGACTGCCGGCGTCTCCCGCTTCCAGCTGGAGCAGCGCGTCGGCCGATGCGCCACGAACGAAGAAATATCGAGCGGCGCGCAAGTCCAGCCCGACGATCCGTCCGTCGATCACGCAATAATGAAAATGGGGTGCAGCGTAGAGCATGTCCATGCAGATCGGTGCGACCAGGGCCGCACCGATCTTTATCCATCATTCGTCGGACATGCCGATCGCACGATAGCCTGCGCCATCCGACGGGTTCCCGACGAGGGCACCCTTGGTTTCGTAGGCAGCGTTGCCCAGATCGACGATGTCGTCGGAGCGGTCTTCGATACGTTCCATGTTCATCTCCATCATTGCGCCGCAGGCTTGCGGCATTGACGATGGTATGAGAGCCTGGACTTATAACCGAACTTATAAGCTCTCAAATTGAGAGCATATAAACTTGATCGTTGTGAAAAGTAGAATTCGGCTGTTCTTTAGATAGCCAAGAAATCAAGGCTCCGGGCCCTTCCCCCTATTTGCGTGCAAAATAATAGCCTCGCAAATGTCGCTGGCTCGCAACAGACGTTTACGATGATAGTGCCACATCGCCACCCTGGTCGCATTTCTGTTACCGGAACCGGCTAATTTCCAGAGCGATCCTAGCTCCTCAGCTTGCCGCGCAAACATGCCTTCCTGGAGTCGCAACACATGGAGTCGTTCCCCCAATACCTCAATCGCCATAAGATGCTCAGGGTTCGGCGAACATGACGCCAGAGCAGTGAAAAATTCTGCAGTCGCTGACGCTATGGCATCTGGCTCGCGACTTTCTCTGGACGAGAAATCTGGAGGCGGGCCAAGGCGATCCAGCTTGTCCATGACCTTGACCACCGCCCGCACCACATCTGCATGCCAGCTGTAGATATGATAGGCTTTGCGATTATCGAAAACTGGGACAGTAAAACCTCCGCCCGGCTGTAGCTCGACGATCCTTTCACCAACGAGGCGGTTCAATGCATCTCGGACCGGAGATATGCTCGTCCCGAACATTCGCGCAATTAGCTGGAGGCCGAGCACCGCGCCTGGCCCAAATTCGCCTTCGATAATGTTTAACTTCAGTTCGCGATGGATGCGATCTGCGGTCACGGATTCAGGCGACATCTCAGTCTCCTTAAAAGATGCGCGCCTAATCCTCGTGGCCCGGGCGGGATGAGCGGCGCAGGAAAGGCCTCAGGCTGAAGCCTGCGATGAACTCGATGCATCGTTCCTCAATTTCATTCATGTCGTCTTGCAGTAGCTGCCGTGGAAAGTGCATGTGATGCTCAAGAAACAGCATGGGTATGAGCAGATGCGCGGCGGATAATCCCAGCGCATGCGCACAGCGGAAATGATCATCAAAACGGGACTTCGGGTTGCCCGATTCAATTTCACGAAGCCAACGCACACCAATCCCGACGTTGGCGGCAAGGGCCTTCTGCGAAATGTGCTCGCGCCTGCGCCGTTCTTCGATGCGGCGACCTGAGATCGTCTTGACCTCGGCCAGTATCGACGCCCCCTCTTTAAAGGCGCCGCCTTGAGATGAGATCATCAGGGCCTCCCTGATCGCGTCTCAAAGCTCCCATGCACATTCCGACTCGGCCAAAGTCGTGTGAAATGTGCCGCAGGTCAAATTTTTTGACTCCCATTTTGAGAGTTGGACAGATTTATTCGCCCTCCTATTGCGTAATTTAGCAAGAACTCTTTAGCCCGGCGTCTATCACGGCACCGCTGGCAGAGATTGTCAGCGACCTAATGGGGTGGAGTAGAAATGAGGACAATGGACCCAGCTACATCGCGGGCGAACTCGCCGAGTACATCGAGGCCCAGCAGATGAGCCACGTGCGCGGAGCCCCGTTGCATCCGCAGACGCAAGGCAAGATCGAGCGCTGGCACCAGACCTTGAAGAACCGCATCCTGCTGGAAAACTACTTCCTGCCCGGCGACCTCGAGGCCCAGATCGAGGCGTTCGTGGAGCACTACAATCACCAGCGCTACCACGAGAGCCTGAACAACGTGACGCCAGCAGACGCCTACTTCGGCAGGGCTCCCGCCATCATCAAGCGCCGTGAAGCCATCAAGCGAAAGACCATCGAACATCGCCGCTTGCTTCACCGCAAGCTCGCCGCCTAACATCAAACCCCAGACGAGGCCCGCCCTCCGCTAATCCAGGCCCCGATCTGTGCCAAATGTCTCGACGACGGACAGCCTATCCGATTGCTCGGCGTCCGTCAGATCAGATCGATGCGCGTCTCGGCAACGGCCTCCCCCAACTCGCCGCTCCACGACAACCGCGTCGCTGGTATCTTCGAACCGAAATGCGGGGAGAACCATCCGCCATCGATGCGATCCTCTCCTCGGGACGACGTAAGCCTGCCCCCGGTCGGGAACGTCACACGTGCCAGGGTGTCATCGGAACGCCGAACGACCGCGACATTTCCTTCAATCTTCGCTTCGCAGTCCGGCGAAAGCTGGAGGACCAGTTCGACATTCCGTTTCGGTCCTCCGGTAAGCGCATCGTGCAGTATCAGCGATCCACCGTCCATGGTGTAGCGCCTGAAATGCTGGACGCCGAAACGCTTTTCGTAACCGTCGTGATAGGCTTCAAGCATGAAAGGTTCGGCCTGCACTCGTTCCAGGTGCGCGTTCGCCTTGTGAGACCAATTGAATGCGCCGGAGATCACGCTCTGCTCAGCGTTTTCGACGGAGACCGTATTGTGCGATCGCGTGTTGCGGAACCAGTCACGCCAGTGATGGCCCGAATGATAGAGATAAGTGCCAGGATCGACGAATAGCGGCTGACCGTCCAAAGTCATCGTGAACGCAAGCGCATCGGCATGACCATGCGCGGCGATCGCAAGATAGCCAAGCGGAGCATGATCGACCACGAGCGTCACCTCCCGGTCCTTCGATCTGCCCCGATGGACGGTGTATCCGCCGATGCCGAAGGTTCTCGTGCCGTTCGGTCTCGCTGCGGGTTTGACCTGGTCGGCCAGCGCATTGCGCAAGGTGAACTGATGGGGCGGGACGATGTCACTGCGACCGGCAAAGGCTGCGATCGCAGCCGCAACCGACGTGGCGTAGGTGGCCTCATGCTGACCAAGAGTAAACACCCGACCTTCGTCGTCGTCACCGATGGCAGGGACCGTCCCATCAGCTTCGGCGAGCCAGAAGATCCATTCGGCGAAGGAGGAGAGACGCTGGGTGACGACGTCCGGCATGGGCGCCCCCCTATGAGCGGCCACCAAGGCGCAGAGCAGAATGCATTCGCTCGTCAGCGCGCCATAGGTCGGAGATTGTTCCGCTGCGACACCGTCGGAGAGAATCTGCAGTTGCGCCTCGCGGATCAGTCCACGCTCCGCGTGGCTGCGCATGCGATCCGCTCCATCAAGGAACGGGCAGGCGGCTCCCAAAAGATAAAGGGCGGCATCTTCCGATACGAGGTGGTTGTTCGCCGACGAGAAGCGGGAGGGGTATCTCGCCAACCAGAATGCATGACCGCGAAGAATCTCTTCGACCCGCTCGAGCGTCTTGGGACTCAGTTGGTCACCGACGAAGGTCGTGACGACAAGAAGAGTAATGGCCCGCAGGCTGAGTTCGATGCCAGAGGACCAGCCTACACCCACGAATGGCGGGTTAGATGCATGCCAGCTTGAAATGGCTCGCTCGACGAAAGCCAGCGCTTCGGGGGCCTTCGTGTAGCGCGCGTGCAGAGCAACGGGCTGAAGAAACTGAAGGCGCGAAAACTCCCATGCATATTTCACGTCGCCCATCGTGGTCGAACCGCGATATTTGACGTCGAAGCAATAGACGTCGCTGGGCCAATGCCTCTTAGAGACCGGGTCGAGATGCCACAGACTGTCTTTGGCACCGTCTATCCTGAACTTCGGCCATTCGACACCCAGCGCCTGAAACCGGCCTGCAAGTATCTCTGCGGCAGACGCCGCAACGGCGTCGGATAGCATGGGCGCGGCTTTGTCCACCGCATCCGCAAGACCGGCGAGAGTGGGTGTCGAGCCTCCCCCACTTGCCTTGAAGCGGCTCCACCCGCCGGTCATCTTTCGGGCTTCCGACTTCCTTCTATGTTCCAGCACCCGATGCGCGAGCTCCGGCGCGCTCATGCTTCGAAGCCTGTTCCAATACCAGCGAAGATCCATAGCCCACCTTCTTCCAATTCTGACGTTTCAGAATGCATCCGGCTGGTCCGTGGCAGCCGTCCTGATCCCTACGATGTTATTTCAATCCGGAGATGATCCGGACGATGTCCTGAGCCGCCTTGTCCCAGCCGTATCGCTTTCCATTCATGGCACTTTCGGCCGAGAGCTTCATTCTCAGTTCTCGCTCGGCGCGGACGTCCCGTATGGCCTTCGCAAGATCGGCCGGGCTCTTCGGGTCGAAATACATCGTCGCTCCGCCGCCCACCTCCCTGAGGATCGGAATGTCCGAAAGAATGGTCGGAACGCCGAACCCATTTGCTTCGACGACAGGCAGGCAAAAGCCCTCTGCGGTGGACGTGACTACCAGTGCTCCTGCGCGACGATATTCGGAAGCAAGCGTCGCCTGATCAACCACACCCAGAGGCTTCAGAGATTGGAGCGGGCCGTTCCGGACCAACCAGCGGCCGACCTCACCGGATCGGTCTCTACCGATCCACCGCACCTCGACATCCTCCCCCGCCCCCTCCAGGAGACGAAGAGCTTCGAGGAGACAGGCGACGTTCTTGTTGCCTTCGACGTTCGCGACGAAGAGGAGGCCGCGCCGATCCGCATCGTAGGATGGCTCAGCCTCGAACTGCGATCCTTCGCCAACGACGTGCAACTTCGGCCTGACGGACGGAGCCCATGCGACGAGATCTCGGGCGGTTGTTTCGGAAACCGAAATTACGGCCTGGCTCGCGCGAAGAACCGCCCGCGCATATATCTCGAAAAACTGACGTTGATGCCAGGAATACCGGCCTGGAATGAGGCGATACAGATCATGAAAGACGGTCATCTGGGGAACCGGACATACGAAGTTCGCCATCGGATTCGTCGACAGCAGGACGGCGCCGGACCTGCTCCTCAGCAATCTGTTGGAGGCAGTAGTATAGCTAACGGGCGTCAGCATGCCCGACCTGCCGGTTGCGACATGCACGACTTCGGCGCGTTTCAGTCCCATCTGGGCCACGCCGGAATCGGACCAGGTAGTGATCAGCCTTATCGGTCCCTCATGAACACCCTCCAGCGCCTTCAGCAGCGAGAAGGTGTAGGAGGAAATCCCCGTGATCTTGTCCTGGTCGTTGACCAGCAGCGCGACATTCAATTCGCGATTGGTGAAACTGTTCGACACGTAGCGTCTCCAAACACGGAATTCCTAAAGGTGACAGCGAACGTGTCGTCGGCCTTCGAGCGGTAGATGCCGTGCTTCCAGTAATATCCGGTCGTTCCGGCAATCCCGATCTGTCCGTGGTAATCTACCACGACCTCGTCATCGATCTTCACCTTCAGGACCCCATCGCTACCATCGCCAACATCCATCCTGACGGTGATATCAACCTTATAGAAGCGACCACGCTCGAACGTTTCATTACTCTCCCATTTAACGACGTCTCGAAATGACCGGAAGCTGTTGCCGGGGTTCGCGGTTGCTCGAACGAAAAGCCTGTCGCCGGCCTCCAATCCAAAAAGCAAAGGCACGGTGTAGGTCTTCTGCCCATCGAAATCGACTTGGTGGACCTGTGCGATGATAGTCCACGGGGAGGTAGTGGGTTCGCCTTTATCAACAGAAAATTCAAAGTGGGCGGGCATCACGGCGCCCGGTGGGACCGGATAATCCGCGATTTCGCTACGCTCCCTGGTCGTCCGGCCGCCGTCATGGGCAACGTCCAAAGGCCATTGATCGCCCGGCTTCACCTCAAAGACCTCACCCCTTCGCGACAGCGAACGGCTGTAGCGCCTGCCAGCGCTGTGTTCATGTATCTGCGCCGGGCCACAGGTTGTCGAGACGGTCTGGAGCAGAGCGACGGCAGGCCAGATCAATTCACTACGCTCCTTCGATGAAACGCGCGGCATCGGCGACGCTCTATAACATGCGCGACAGCTTCGGAAGCCCTGCACACCTCCGATGTGTCCATCTTGTCTGCTACCTTCGTATTTCCATGAGCGCGATCGAGCTCAATTAGTCGTAAGGAATATCAGGCGACACAAAGATCGTGCCAGCGCATCATTTCGCGTCGATCCTCAGTGCCCGGCTGTATGCCGAAATGAGAGGATCGATCTGATAGGTCCAACTCAGCTCGGATTCGACCCGATGCCGACCGAACGCCCCCATTCTGGCTCTGCGGTCAGGATCTTCAAGCAGCTCCACGATTCTTTCGGCCATATCGACGGGATCATTCGCCTTGGCGTATAGGGACGCCTCCATAGCGGAAAAGCGACCTTCGGTTACGTCGAACTGCACCATCGGCTTTCCAAGGGCCATATATTCCATGATCTTGTTCATCGTCGACTTGTCGTTCATCGGATTGACCCGATCGGGGTTCACGCCGACATCCATCGTCGACAGGACCTCGAACAGGTCCTGATCCGGCGCGCGACCAGTGAAGGTGATGTAGTCGCCGAGCCCCTCGCGCTCGACCATCGTCTTCAGAGATGCCAGGCTCGGACCACCTCCAACCAAACAGAACTGGATGTCTTCACGACCAAGATCCCGAACGATATGCTTGGCAGCATCCACAAGCAGATCTATGCCCTCCTGATCGCCCATCACGCCGACGTATCCGACGAGATACCGCCGACCATTCTTCCAACGTTCGACCGGATCAACCTTCTTCAACCGGCTCAGATCGGGCCCGGATCGGACGACGAACACCCTATCCGGATCCATCCCTCCGCGTTCGATAGCGATCTTGCGATAGCTCTGGTTCGTCGCCATCGACACGGTCGCGGTCTTGAATGTCAGCTTTTCGACGAGAACCATCAGGCGCCACAGAAGCCCACGCTTCCCGAACTTGGCCTCGAAGAGCTCGGGATTGATGTCGTGATGGTCGAAGATGAAAGGAATGCCGAACAATCGAAACGGCAGCGCCACGAGGAACATCAGATCCGGGGGATTGCATCCCTGAATGACATCGATGCCTCGCGTAAAGAAGATGCGCCAGGCAAGAACCGTCTCCCAGAAGAGAGCGGCACCATATTCCAGAAGATAACCAAGCGCGCCGCTGGCATCGAGAGGCAGAGGATGGCGATGGATATGCACCCCATCAATCAGTTCGTAGCGCTTCTCGTAACCTTTGCCGGTCGGACAGATGACGGAAACCTCCGCTCCCGCCGCCCTGAGCGTGCGAGCCTCCTGCCATACCCGACGATCGAACGGCAGAGGCAGGTTCTCGACGATGATCAGGATCCGCTTTCCATCAAGCGGTTGGCCAGGAATGAATGTGGGAAATTCGTGGCTTACGTCTGCGGCGCGATGCACGTTCATGGTATGGCGCTCACGTCCACGACCTTGGCATCGCCAAGAGACAGCGTCTTCACCAGACGATTGGTCGATATGATCAGATCATACGTCTCAGACTCGGCAGTCGCCTTGTCGACCAGCAGAGTGTCGATCGAAGGCAGATGAGCATATGCATAACCGAGGTTCTGCCCGACCAACTTCTCAGGCCGCAGCGCCGGGTCATAGACCGAAACCTTGTATCCGCTGTCCAACAGCTTGCGTGCCAGATCCACCGCGGGACTTTCTCGCAGATCGTCCGTATCTGCCTTGAACGCCAGGCCCACCAGAAGAACCCGAGCACCGGCCGAAAGATCTCTGGTCACCTTGGTGAACTGATGGTGCTTATGCGCCTCATTGGACCGGATGAGGGAATCGATCAGGTGGGTGTTGGCTCCCGTATCGCTGGCGATATGCTGAAGCGCCCGAACGTCCTTGGGGAGGCACGATCCTCCGAACGCCCCGCCTGGCCTTGTGTAATAGGCCGAAATATTCAACTTGGTGTCGGAGACGAATATCTCGTGCACCTGACGAGCCGATATGTCGAGCTGCTGGCAGACACGTCCGACCTCATTCGCGAATGCGACTTTGACGGCATGCCAGGTGTTGTCCACGAACTTCGTGAATTCCGCCTCCCGAATGCCCACATGAAAGACTGGAGCGTCGATTCCCTCATGCAGTTGGTCCATCGCTTCCGATGGTTTGCCGGATTGGGTTCCGATCACGATTTTCGGGGGGTTGAAATAATCTTCGACCGCTGTTGCTTCACGTAGGAATTCAGGATTGTAGACGAGTTCTACAACGTCAGCTGCGGCATCCTTCAGGCTAGCCCTGAAGATAGGCGCGATGATCTGATCTATCGAACCCGGGCGCATGGTCGAACGGAACGCGACGGTGAGCGGCTTAGCGCGATCGGGCTTGACCGCCTCCGCGATCTGACGGCTCACCTGCGCGATGTAGCTCATGTTGTGGGCGCCGTCCGGGCCGCTTGGCGTTCCGACGCACACGATGGCAACATCGGCTTCATTAAGATGGCTGTCGACAAGCCGAGAAGCCTCAAGGCGGCCCTCGGACAAAGCATCACTGAGCATTTCGTCGACACCCGGTTCGCTGATAGGCGAACGTCCAGCCGCAATCGCCTCCACCTTCTCCGGGCTCGGATCAATGCCGACGACATGGTGGCCGGACTTCGCAATACAGGCGGCAGCCGTGCAGCCGACATAGCCCAGCCCAAATATCACAACCTTCATCAATTGCCCCCTGTCAGATCAGCTGACGTAAAACATACGGAATGCCACGCTACGAAATGGCGAACCCAGCTTATCATCGCACATGCGAAACGCTTCGCCGTCGCAGCATTATCTTTGATTCTCGCTCCGCCTCATATCTTATAGGCGTCACCTGTACAACGCAGCCATTCCTCCATATCGGCAAAATATAGGTTAAAATTTGCAAAGCGTTGGTCCCGAAACGGGATACATGGGCAAATCGGTTTAATTGCCTTCTTTTCCGTTGCCGACTCTTTTGCTACGTGCCGCAAGATCATTCGCTGGGTGCGAAGGTTTCAGGGGGTTTCTATGGAATCGGGGGGCAGTTGCAGACGCTCGGACTGGAAAGCGTTCTGCCGCGCAGAATTTGGGTTTTGGAGACAGGTTGAACGCAGGACTTGTGGTGCTGTTGATGATGCCGGTCTTTGCGCTTTTTGTAGTTTGGCGAATTGCATTGGGAAGTCAGATGTCTCCAGACTGACGGAATACATCTACAAGATGAAGAAACGTTCATGATTGTATTACAGCTCAGCGTAATCGAAATTCGAATCCAAAATTTCGTATGACGCGAACAAAATTTGACGTCCGAATAGATCAGGCAGTTTTTATCTAGTTGATGATTGGACTGCGAACTGCATTCCTTCTTTCATGCCGAACGTCTCGTAATGGTTCGGAAATTTGGTTGTGCTTTGCCATTGCATGTCATTCACGACTTATCGTTATCAACGGTTTCGGTTCTGTCCTGCAGGATGATTTTCGTCCAGCTTAGGCCGTGATGCAGGCCTTCCTCGGGGCAGTTCACTATGTGGAGATATTGATGTGCTAGGGAGTATCGCCGCTCGTGGTCGATCAGCCACTTCGATTACCGGCGCCCGCGGACCTACGCTGCTTGCTGTGATTACAGGAGCGCTGCTAGTTCCCGTGGTCCTGCGCATCGTCATCAGTCAAAATCTCCTGAATCAATATGTCGGCTATACGACTGGCACAGGCTTCATAGGCGGCCGTTTTCATCCGGCGACCTACATGTTGATCCTCGTTTTGACTCTGTATCTCTGCTCCCTGGCCATGGCAGGGCTGCGCATCAGGGACAGAGGGCGTCGCCACCTCATCGCGCTGGTGCCCGCGGTTTTCGCCGTCGTCCTCGCGCTGAACAATGGTGGGCAGAACGCGGCAGCCGTCGTAGTCGATCTCATCATCGCCCCCGTTCTCATGGCATTCCTGCTTACGCAACTCGACGAAGACCGGAGGTCCTTCTTCTACCGCGTCATCGTCGGCTTAGTGGCCTTCAACCTCGTTCTGGTGGCTTTCGAGAAGGCGACGAGCATACCCATCTTCCCGCGGGATCGCTCCCTCACCGAAATGTATTTCAGACCGCAGGGCTACCTTGAACACCCGCTGATGGCTGGCGTGGCCGTATTTTGTTCGATGTGGGCGGTTCTGCGGCTGGGTCGTCGACCGTCAACCGATCTGGCGTTGAGCGGGATCCTGCTGCTGCAGCTGATGCTATTGGGTGTCCGCATGCCGCTCGTAGTCGGGACGGTGATATTCATTCTTCAAATTCTCAAACTTGGCCGTAAGACTGAGGTCGGCAAGGTCGCAGCCGGCTTCTTCCTGATTGTCATTCCGCCTGCACTTTTTGCCATTGCCGTCACGCTGGGCTGGCTGGACCGATTTTTCGCGCTCGGTCTCTATGACGAAAGCAGCGCCGGCAGTCGATTGGTCGCATTCGACCTTCTAGGCGCTCTGAACGGAAGGGCGTTGTGGACCGGTTTGCCGAATGATCAGGTCACGGCATTGATGGAGCGATACGGCGTCATCGCTATTGAGAACAGCTTTGTCTCATATACCTTGCTGGCCGGACTTGGCGTCGCCATACTCGTCCATCTTGCAATCGTGATCTCGATCATGCCGGCACTTCTAAAGGATGTGCTGTTCGTGGGGATCACGGCTGCGATCTTCGGGGGGACGATCGTTTTCTCTGTCAAAACTTCAGCATTCATGATCTTCCTGCTTCTATGCACCATTGTCGTAGAGCGTTGGGAAAGTGAACGTCGACAAAGGATAGCACGTAACGCTGCTCGAAGGACGGCCCCATCAGTCGTTCCGGATATGGCCGTATCGGCCCTGCCGCAAGCTGTCGCATAACGGAGTTGCTGAGTTGCCGCATGAAGGATCATCTCGCATTCAGGCAATGATGCGCCTGGTGCTGCTGTCCCAGAAGCTCCATGCCGGGCCACTCGCGCCCCTCGCGCGCTTCATAGACGGATTGGTGAGGTTGGGCTTCTCCGCGTCCATCCCTGGTCGGGCTAAAATTGCGCCGGATGTCTTCTTTCATCATAGCGGTATCGGGGTCGTCATAAACAACCACAGTGTGATCGAAAGCGGTTGCGAGATAGGTGTCGGTGTAGTGCTCGGTGGGCGTGCGCCCATCGTAGGAGCCCCACATCTTGAACCCAATGTGATCGTTCACGCTGGAGCCAAGATCATTGGACCCATCCGTGTAGGCCGGGGATCGGTGATCGCCGCAAACGCGGTGGTCCTTGAAGACGTCCCTGCGGGAAGCCTAGTGGCGGGGGTGCCCGGCGTGATCAAGCGCACCGGGTTGGATACGGAGGGTTACAGGACCACTTCCGGCAATCGGGAACCGTCAGTATGAACGTTATCATCGCAACACCGCTAGGCCGAGGTGGCAAAGGCGGCATCGACCGCATCATGGACGAGGTCGCCGACGAGTTGACGCGGAACCCGGTGCCGGGTCTGACGCATTCCTTCATCGTGACGCGTGGTCAGCGCAGTGCAGTCTTCTCCGCCGTTCAGCTTCCGATGGCAATCGCCGCGCTCGCCTTGCGTCGAGTGACAGGCCGCGCGAACGTGCTTCACATAAATCTCTCCAGCCATGGAAGCACAAGCCGGAAGATCATCCTCGCAGCCGCGAGCCGCATATTAGGCATTCCATACGTGATCCACCTTCACGGATCCCGAATGCGACAATATTGGCTGGGTGCCTCGGCCAAGAAGCGCACACAGATTGCCAAGATGTTCGGCGAAGCCTCTCGGGTTCTCGTCCTGGGTGAGGTCTGGCGCGAATTCGTCACCGAACATGCGCCAGCCTCCGCCGACCACGTGACCATTCTGCCCAACGCCACGCGGAAGGCCAAGCTGAGCCATGTGCCTTCGCAACAGGTCCGCATCCTCTTCCTCGGTCGGGTCGGCGAACGAAAGGGCGTTCCTCAGCTCATAGAGGCGTTGGCCCAACTGCCGCGTGATGGAAGCTGGAAAGCCACGATAGCAGGTGATGGCGATCTCTCCGACGCTCGGGCGCAGATTGCTGAAGCCGGGCTGACCGAACTGGTCTCGCTGCCAGGCTGGGTTGGTCCTGCTGAGGTCGAACAGCATCTCGCGAATGCCGACATACTGACGCTTCCGTCCTTTGATGAGAACCTGCCGATGTCGGTAATAGAAGGCATGGCCGCTGGACTGGCTGTCGTGGCCACCCCCGTTGGAGCGACTGAGGAGATCGTGCGCAATGACGAGACGGGACTTCTGGTTCCTCCCGGCGACTCCAGTGCGCTAGCCAAGGCCCTGCAATCTCTCGTGATGGACGAGGCAAGGCGGAAGCGGCTTGGTGCGGCCGCCCGCGCGTATCACGCCGAACACCTAGAGATCGAACCTTATGCAAGGCGACTTGCGGAAATCTGGCGCGCGGCAGCGCGCTGACAGCCCAATCCTTTCAATTCATGACTTGTCCGGCCTTTACATGATGGACCGACATCATCAGGAGGCAGAACAAGCGGTGGGTTGAACCCCTCGCATGTCCTCGCGTGCATGGAGAAATACGCCTGTGAGTTCGCTAAAATCGACGGCGATATACCTCCCCGGCATCCTGTTGCCACGGGTCGCCGCGCTGGGTCTGATCATCCTCATGACGCATCTTCTGCCCAAGGCGGAATATGGGTTGCTGACCCTCGTCATCACCGTCGGCGAGCTTGTCGATACATCACTCACGACCTGGGTGAGGCTTGCGCTTCTCCGGCTCGGAGCCGGAGGTCAGGCATCCCGTGGGCTGGCCAATGTCGTTCTTAGTTTGGTGGCCTTGATGACGGCATTGGGCGCAGGGGTGAGCCTCATCATATCCCTTGTCCTGGTCCCCGACCGGCCCTTGCAGTTCTGGATCGCAGTTCTGGCCTATGTCGTCTCCATCACTTCGCTCCGCGTCGGACTCGCTCTGCTACAGTTGAACGACCGCAACCTGACCTACAGCGTGCTTGAGATGTGCCGTGCGGTGCTGTCGTTCGCAGCAGCGATGACGGCGGCGGTCGTCATAAACGACAACTTTCTGGCTCCATCACTTGCTGCGGCGATGTCGACCTTCGTCGTGGCGATGATAGCGCTCCACAAAGGCTACAAGGGTCTGCATCGCACCGAACAGAAATTCAGCTTTCGAGACATCGTGGTTTTCGCAGGCCCACTCCTGTTCCTCTCCGCTCTTGCCATCTTTGCCAATGCAATGGACCGACTGATCCTCCAGTATATGGCGGGGGCCGCAGCGGTCGGTGCCTATGCTGCCGTCTACGCTATCGCCCGTCAGCCGATCGACGTTCTTGCAAACTCCTTGAACGCGGGTGGCTATCCTGCACTCGTCCGGCGATATGAGACCGGGGGCCAACGCGAGGCAGCCGCCTTGCTTTCGCATCAACTCGGCTTTCTGTCGAAGCTCCTGCTCCCACCCGCTTGCGTGATGCTGGTGATGCAGCAGGACTTGGCCCACACCCTGCTCCCTCGCGAATATGCGGAGCAGTCAGGTCCACTTTTTGCGATAATTCTAGCCGGTGCGCTCGCCTTCAATTTCAGGACGGTGATCTTCGACAACATCTTCCATCTCGAACGGCGATACAGAATCCAGCTGCAATACTTCGTTTTCGTTCTTGCCGCGGGGACTGTTCTGGCAGCCATCGCCATTCCACGGTTTGGCGTGATCGGCGCTGCCCTCGTTTTCGTCACTTGGACGACCCTCGCCTTGATGTTGAGCTGGTTCTACGGTCGCAGCCTCATTCCAGTCAAGCTGCCGAACGAGGATATCGGATATGCCCTTCTACTCTCGGGGGCCTGTTCGGCTACTGTGAGCGTCGTGCTCTGGCTGATGCATGGGCAGCCGCACGCGATGAGACTAATTGCTGGCGGGCTTGTTGCAACTCTCACCTATCTGCTCCTTCTGGCCGTGATACACCGTGAGGTTGCGAAAGAATTCATCCGGCAACGGGACGGCGCAACGCGAGCCGCTTAGGCGTCACCGCTTGATTGTCCAACTAGAGCTTCATCCTTCGAACTCTATGGATACACAGTGGCAATCCGGAGATAGTTCTCGACGCGCCAGCCAGTTCATGCTCGAAATGTGGGCGCGTCGGCATTGATGGCACTCAGTCACTTTGAGGGATGGCCATCGCTCAGCTTCCGTTCCCACGCCAAGGCGTCAGCCACGATCTGCGACAGCTCATCATAGGCGGGCCGCCAGGGGAGTGCCGCCAGAATCGCGCTGTTGTCCGAAATGAGCGACGCAGGGTCTCCAGCCCTTCGCTTCTCCAACCGACGTTCCACCTTGATGTTCGTCACGCGATCGACAGCGTCGAGCACTTCAAGAACGGAGAAACCACGTCCGTATCCGCAGTTGAGCACGAGATTGCTTCTCGGTTGTGCGATCAGCGCCTCAAGCGCCAGAACATGTGCGGCTGCCAGATCCGACACATGAATGTAGTCGCGCACTCCGGTTCCATCGGGGGTATCGAAATCGGTGCCGAATATGCCGACGTGATCACGTTTCCCAAGCGCGGCTTCGACCGCGACCTTGATAAGATGGGTCGCCCCCGCCGTGGACTGTCCGCTGCGACCTAGTGGATCAGCCCCCGCAACGTTAAAATACCGCAGTGCGCAGAAGTTCAGCGGGTGCGCGATCGAGACATCACGCAGCATGTGCTCCGTCATCAGCTTGGACATTCCGTAGGGGTTGATCGGAAGCTGGGGCGTAGCTTCGTCGATCGGACTCCTATCAGGAACGCCATAGGTTGCTGCCGTGGACGAAAAGATGAAGTGCGGGACTCCGACCCGCACCGCGCTCTCGATCAGATCGCGCGTCTTCGCACTGTTGTTGCCGTAATATTTGAGAGGATCCGATACCGATTCCGGCACCACCACCGAACCTGCGAAATGCATGATAGCGCGAACGTGATGCTCACGAAGCGTCTGCTCAACCAGGTTCTGATCAGCGATGTCCCCCTGAACCAGCGCTACATCTTCCGGCACGGCCCATGCAAAGCCCGTTGTCAGGTTGTCGATCACCACGACCCGATAACCCGCATCTTTCAACGCAAGAACCGCATGGCTGCCGATATATCCGGCACCGCCCGTCACCAGGATTGATGAATCATCGATTTTCATGATTGGTCATTCTCTATTTCACGGGGACGCAGGCTTTCTGGATCGGCCTACGCTTATTCATCCATGGCTGATCATAAGACCGAGTCATATCCGTGCGTAACGATCCTCATAACGCAAAATGTCGTCTTCGCCGAGATAGGCTCCGGTCTGAACCTCGATGAAGACGACCGGAATGCGCCCAGGGTTCTCGACGCGATGCTTCGAACCTGCCGGGACATACAGCGACTGGTTTTCCGTCAGCAGAGACTCCGTATCATCCACTATCACCCGGGCGGTGCCCTCAACCACGATCCAATGTTCCGATCGGTGGAAATGACTCTGAAGGCTGAGGGTCTGTCCCGGCTGAACCGTGATCCTCTTAACCTGGAATCTGTCGCCAGCGATCAGGTTCTCCACCCAGCCCCAAGGCCTGTGATCCTTCGGGAAACTCTCCGCCTGCGCCGCCCCTTTTCTCCTGAGCGTATCGACCGCGAGCTTCACATCCTGCGCGCGCGACTTGTCGGCGATCAGAACGGCATCGTTCATAGCGATGGCGATGACGCCACTCAATCCGATCCCGACAAGTTCCAACCCGTCGCTATCAGAGCGCAACAACGTATCTTGGCAATCGATCGCCGTCGCCTGCCCGCTCGTAGCCACCCCCGATGCATCTGGGCCGGTGTGGTTCCATACCGCGTCCCAACCTCCGAGATCCGACCATCCTGAACCATATGGCACGACCGAAAGGTTGCTGGCTCGTTCCATGACGGCATAGTCGATGGAAATATCAGGAGCCGCATCCCACGGCACGGGCGCAAGGCGCACAAAACCGAGATCCATCTCCGCCTGAGCGACAGCAGGACGAACTGCCGCCAGCACATCGGGGGCATGGTTCTCGAAGGCCGTGATCAGATCCCGCGCCGCAAAAAGAAATATGCCCGCGTTCCAAAAGTGGTCGCCGCTGGCTAGCATTTCCGCTGCACGGTCCGCGTCGGGCTTTTCCACGAAACGTGCCAGCTTTATGGGGCTTCCCGAACCATCCGGCTCCGTGATTACCTTGAGATAGCCATACCCCGTTTCCGGTCTCGTCGGCAGGATGCCGAATGTGACCAGGTCACCGGCTTCCGCTGCAGCAAGACCGCGCTCGACCGCAGCGTGAAAATCAGGAACGTCCGACAGCACCTGATCCGATGGCGCGACGAGCATGAAGGCGTCAGGATCATCTTCCGCAAGAAGCAGCGCTGCCGCCAGTATGGCGGGCGCGGTGTTGCGGGCTGATGGCTCAATAATGATCGCTCCGGCTTCAGCAGTCTCCTGCGCAAGCTGTTCTGCGACTATGAAACGAAAGCTAGCATTCGTCAGCACGACAGGACGACTGAACGCCACTCGACCAGTCTTGCCAGACAAACGTCGAACGGCGGAGCGAAACAACGTCTCTTCACCAAGTAAAGGCACGAACTGCTTGGGATATGATTTTCTGGACAATGGCCAGAGGCGGGTTCCGGAACCGCCAGCAAGAATGACCGGGGTAATTTGGCGCAACTGTGTGTCAGCTTCCGACATGATTCTCGCTTTGCAGAAAGACAACTATCCAGTTATCTAGCCATATAGATACGTTGAATCCATGTGGATTTGTGCAGTGCGGCAAAAATCGGAGCTGTTCTCGGCATCCGGACTGACATCACGCGCGATGTCAGGCTTCCCACTTGATCGGAGTAATATCGTTGGTCCCAGTTCTCATCGCTGACCTGATGACGCAATCCGGCGTGGCTTTCGGCACCAGCGGGGCGCGGGGGCTGGTCACCGCGATGACGGACCGGGTGTGCTTTGCCTATAGCTGCGCCTTCCTCCAGCATTTGGCTAGTATCGGCCAGTTCAAGGCGGGGCAGCATGTCGCAATCGCGGGCGACCTGCGCCCTTCGACACCGCGCATCATGGCGGCGTGCGCAGCGGCGATCGAGCATATGGGCGGTGTGGTCGACAATTGCGGTTTCGTGCCGTCGCCGGCGGTAGCGGGCTATGGCGTTGCGCAGCGCATTCCTTCGCTGATGGTGACGGGCAGCCATATCCCTGACGATCGCAACGGCATCAAGTTCAACCGGACCGATGGCGAGGTATTGAAGGCCGACGAGCAGGGCATCCGCAGCCAGAGTGTGAACCTGCCCGACCTGTTCGATGGGGAGGGGATGCTCAAGGCAGCGCACCCGGTCGGCCCGCTGATCGACGTCGCAACGCCTTATATTGCCCGCTATGTCGATGCGTTCGGGAGCCAGGCGCTTTCGGGCCTGAAGCTGGGCGTTTACGAACATTCGGCTGTCGGGCGCGATATCCTTGTCGCGCTGGTCGAGGCGCTGGGGGGCGAGGCTGTCTCGCTCGGCCGTTCGGACAGGTTCATTCCCGTCGATACCGAAGCCGTCCGCCCCGAGGACCAGAAGCTGGCGCGCGAATGGGCCGCTGAGCATAAGCTGGACGCGATCCTGTCCAACGATGGCGACAGCGACCGGCCGCTACTGGCTGACGAGGCGGGTGTCTGGATGCGCGGCGACGTGCTCGGTATCCTTTGTGCACGGGCGCTGGGCATCAAGGCGGTGGCGACGCCGGTGAGCTGCAACAGCGCAGTCGAGCTATCGGGTCTGTTCGACCCGGTGCGCCGCACCCGGATCGGGTCGCCATTCGTGATCGAGGCGATGAACGCGCTGGTTGCAGAAGGGCAGGAAAGCGTCTGCGGTTATGAGGCCAATGGCGGCTTCCTGCTGGCGACCCCGGTCATGGTGGAAGGACGCACGCTGGGCGCGCTGCCGACGCGCGACGCAGTGCTGCCGATGCTGGCGACGCTGGTCGATGCGCGGCGACAGGGGGTGACGCTCTCCGCGCTTCAGGCGCAATTGCCCGAACGCTATACGTTCAGCGAGCGGTTGCAGGACTATCCGACGACGCAGAGCCAAGCGACTATGGCCGCTGCTGGTCCATGTTCGGCTCTTCGGGGGCCCCTACCATCAGCAAGCGGGCGCCTGTCTCGATTTGCTGGGCTTTTAAAAGAGGGCCATCTATTCGGGCCTACCTGAGAGAATGATGCGCGCAGAACGGAGATAATGGGCAAGTTCGGCATCGTTCGCCATGAGGCGGTCGGCGAGATCCTTCATGTCGGCCGCATCGGAAGCAGGACGAAACGGCTCGTCAGGCTGCTGTTCAATCACAGCGATGCTCAGACACAGCGCCTTCTTTACCAGGTGAAGGTCGCGATCGGTGATCTGTGCCATTGCCACTCCTCTCAACGAGTCCGCCCTTCCTTATGCGCCGGAACGATCGCTGGCGCTACCGACGAGGGCCGATGAACAAAATCCCGGCTCAAGCGGGCGTCTAAGGATCCTGGGTTGCGAATGCCGTGCCTATGCTGCGATAGGCTCGGGCAATTTCACTATCTTCGCTGGCGGACATGAGCGCAATTGCGGTTGTAAAGAGCCGCGCTGCTGTCAAGGCAGGCCCGCCAGAGAGTGAAATCTCCGCCCGCTCGAGCATCCTCGCAGCGGCATGGGCGAGATCGGACGAGGCGCCGACAAAATGTTCGATCCGTCCCGATAGACGGTTCACTCGCGGGGCTGAAAGCTCATCGGATAGTTCCGGACAGTCCAGCGCTTCCATCAGCATGACGGCGACGGTCAGCGTGGCGCCATAGGGAATGAAACGCTTGGCGATGCGTGCCAGCCGGAAATGGGATTCGAGGAACGCGTCGGTGCCCTCGTCCGATAGATGCAGCCGGTAGGTCCGCGATTTGGCGGTCGCCATCGATAGCCTCCCTTGATTCGCAAAATCCGCATCTCTCCTGACGACCAAATTCGGTTTTGAAGCTGCTCCGCGCGCAAAAAGCGGCACTGAAATGCCGATTTCGGCACTTCAGTGCCGCTTTCGGCACCTCAGTGCCCTCTCTATTGCGACGTACCCCGCTTGCGATCATCGCTTGGGGCACCCGATCGGAGGCCGAGAACCCGCTCGAAGAGAGCGAGCCGCCCCGGCCCAGAAAGGACCGCAAGGCCAGGCCGCTCATGCCTGGAAACAGGGAGAATTATCCAATGTCGGCATCACGCCTGGCCATCGTGGCCGGATTGCTCACGCTCGCGCTCCCTCCGGGCAACGCGCTGGCGGCCCGGAAGGGACGCCCCATCGAGCCTCCGCAAGCTCCGCTGAAGCTGGAGATTGCCCAGATTGGCGCTGATTTCTTCATTGGTCGGCCACGCACCATGAAGCCTGCCGAAGTGACCGTCGATGTCGGAAGCACGGTGAAGATCGATCAGCGACTCCTCTTGGGAGAAAGCCACACAAACGCCGGAGCCGGCCAATGACCCGACATCTCAAGCGATCGTCTGTGATTGCAGCGGCTCTGATGCTTGGCAGCGCAGCACCAGCATTCAGCCAGACGCCAGTCGAACCGGACCTGTCTGAGCTCGTACGATCCGCAGAAGCCCAATTGCACCAGAGCTTTGCCAATCTTCAGTTCGAGGATTTTGCGCCATCTCCCGTCCATGGCCCGCTTTTCCAGGCCAGCGCCGGCGGCCGCATCCTCTATTACGCGCCGGAAAGCGATCATCTCCTCTTCGCGACCATCTACGACAAGAATGGCGTCAATCTGACGGCCCTGTCCCAGGACGCCGCGGCCCGAGCCAGGTTCAAGGATCTTGATCAAAGCCAAGCGCTCCTGATCGGTCCGCAGGGCGCACCACTGGTCATCGAGTTCACCGATCCGGACTGTCCCTATTGCCGCGCGCTCGATCGCTTCTGGGCGGCCAAGGCAGCCGAAGGCAGACCCGTGCGCCGCCAAATCTACTTTGTGTCCGGTATCCATCCCGAAGCTGCGTCGAAAGCCGAGCATATTTTGTGCGCAAAGGACCGCGAAGCCGCGTTCCGCGCGACCTATGCCGGTGAACCGCCAAAGCCTCTCATACGCTGCCCCTATGGCGCGGCCCAGGTTCAGGCCCATGCGCGGTCGGTCAAATCCATGGGGATTTCGGGCACCCCGACGCTCATCCTCGACGGGCAGGTCATATCGGGCTTCAGCCAAGCCGAGATCGAAGCCTGGCTCGCCAGACAGCGGCCGCCAGCCCAGCCACCGCCCTGACCCTAATTCTGGCGGGCCTCAAGGCTGCATGGCAGCCCAAGGCGTCAAGATGCCGACGACGGCGCCCGATCTTCGAGGAGCCACCCAGCCTGTCGTCGGCCGACAGCGAACACCCAGTCGGTGCCGGCAGGCATGTCTTGGGGCGGCTCCTCTTGTCCGGAGACTTACACATGATCAAGCTTGCAAATATGCTGCGCCTGCGCCGTCCGTCTTTTGGCAAGGCCGATGTCGTGGGAACGTTCGTGGCCGCCCTCGCCCTCGCATCGGCCGCCCACGCCTTCCAGGCGCCGACAGCAGGCGACCTTGGCTACGACATTTACGATATCGTCGTGAACCAGGGCGTGAAGGGGCCGCTGGGCTTTGTGGGCGGCGTCGCCGCCTTCCTGTTCGGCGTCTCGCGGCTCTTCTCGAACATCATGATCGGCATTCCCACGATCGTGGCCGCCGTCTGCCTCATCCGGGCGGACTCCATCCTCCAGACCTTCGGCATGATCGTCTGAAGAACCGACCAAAAGACCAGCGCGGGGACCTATCGCCCCCGCGCCGGACGGAGAGCGAACCGCGCTCTTCGTAACCCTCACATCTGCTCAGATGTGGGTGAAGCAAGGGAGAAGGGCGTGGACGAGAGACTTCCACAATTTCTGCACAAGCCGGTCCAGATCCTCTGGTTCGACGCGCAGGAGTTCATCCTCGTGGTCTCCACCATCTTCGTCGCCGTCATCGTCGGCGGGCTGGTGGGCTGGTCGCTCCTCGGCGTCCTTCTCCTTTTCATACCCTGGAAGCGGACGAAGCCCCGCGGCTTCATTCCGCATCTGGCCTGGCGCTGGGGGCTGCTGCGCCTTCCCCACTATCCCGGGCCCACCC
>NZ_NOIW01000084.1:0-23649 GCF_002708645.1 Sphingobium sp. IP1 | reverse complement strand
TGACGGCGCCACCCCGCGCGGCGATGTCGCGCGCATAGGCGCGGCCCAGGCCCCCGCCCGCCCCGGTGATGAGGATGGTGCGGCCGGTAAAGTCGATCCTGTCCATGCTCATCCCAGTTGCGCGATGATCTGCGGCAGGTCGGCGGTGGTGCGGATGCCCGGCGGCGCATCGCAGACCGCCGGAATCGCATTCACCGCGCGATGGGCGGTCAGGCCCGGGGTGAAGGCGGCATAATCCTCCGGCGCGACCGGGAAGCTGATGTGGACGTCGAGCGGCGTGTCGCCCTCCACCCGGATACGCCAGCCGGACTCGCGCAATTCCCAGTCCGGCCGGTCGATGTCGCGGGTGCAATACCAGTTGGCGCGAAAGCGCAGCACGGCCTTGTCGCCCTGCATCCCCGATATGGTGATGCGCTGGGCGCCGACCGTGCCGGCGGCGATCGTGCCGGCCGCGATCGCCACGTCGCGGGTCGCCGCCGCCATTTCGCCAAACGCCTCCCACCGATCGACCGCAATGCCGGCGGCGTCGGCCAGCTGGGCGAGCGAGCCAGCGAAATCATGCTTCACATAATCGACCTTGCGCTGATCGAAGGCGGTCGGCGCGACGCCATAGCCCATGATGTTGAACAGCAAATCGGGCGAATCCCGGCTTTCCATGTCGGCAAACTCGTCGATCGTCAGGCAGTCGTGCCGGCGCGAGAGCGAGAGCAAGGGAATGGTCAGCGCCTCGGTCACGAAGCCGGGGCTGGAGCCGGTGCTGTAGATCGAGCTGTTGCCGGCCTGGCAGGCGGCCTCGATCCGGACGCGGACATCCAGGTCCATGGAGGCGGGGTGGTGGAAATCGCCGCGCGTGGTGACGACATTCTTGCCCGATGCCAGCAGCCGGCACAGTTCGTCGATATCGGTCCCCTGCCGCATGTAGAGGACGCAATCGGCCGGCGTCGCGACCAGTGCGTCGACATCGCTGGTGGCAGTGATGCCCTGCGGCGCGACGCCGGCAAGCGTGCCGGCATCCTGCCCCGCTTTCGCCGCCGAACTGACCCACAGGCCGGCCAGGTCCAGCCCCGGATGCTCGATCACCGCGCGCAGGGCGCGGCCGCCGATATTGCCGGTGGCCCACTGGATCACCCGATAATGCTTGCCCATCGCCATCCTCTCCCTTGCCGCCCGATCAGAATTTGACGCCGGCCTGAACGCCCCAGGTCGCGGGCGCGCTCCAGACATTGCCGATGCCGAAATTATTGCTGAGCACCTGGGTGCGGTAACGGCTGTCGGTGACATTGTCGCCGAAGACGGCCAGCGAGAAACGGTCGCTGGCGTCGGTCCATTCCGCGCGCAGCGCCAGCACCTCATAGCCCTTCTGCGCGAACTGGGTGCCGGACGGGCCGAAATAGAACTTCGAGGTGTAATAGAGATTGCCCGACAGGGCGAGCGAACCGCCCGCCAGGTCCAGCGTGTAGCGCGCGCCGACATTGCCGGTGAAGTCGGGCGTGCGCTGCATATGCACATCGTTGAGCTGGGTCGGCACGACGACGAAGCTGATCCCCTGCGCCGCGCAACTGGCGAGGGTGCAGCGCGTATAAATCGGCGCATCCTCGAAATTGGTGTAGCGCGCATGGGTATAGGCGGCGCCGACATTGAACTGGAACCGGTCGGTCAGCCGATAGGAGAGCTGGCCTTCCAGACCATAGATTTCCGACGAGGCGGCGTTGATGATCTGGGCCGAGGGCGGGTTGCCGCGATAGAGCGACACCTGCAGATTCTTGTAATCATAATAATAGGCCGACAGATCGACCGACAGGCGGCGATCATCATATTTGAAGCCCGCTTCAAAGGCGTCGATATCCTCCGGCGCGACCTTGTTGCCGGTATTGCCGCCGACGTCGAGAATGCCCGACTTATAGCCCTTGCTGTAGGAGGCGTAGACGCTCGATTCCTCGCTGGGCTTGTAGCGCAGCACCGCGCGCGGCGTGAACTTGTTGCCCTTGAGGTCCGGCACATAGGTGCGCACGCCGGAGAAGGGGATGATATAATAGGCGTCGCCGATCCTGTCGTGGCTGTACCGCCCGCCCACCGTCAGGAACAGGTCGGGCGTGAAGGCATAGGTGAGGTCGGCAAAGGCCGCATAGGATTTGCTGTTCGTGCCCGAACCGCCCAGCGCAATGCTGGCGAGCGGATCGCCGGCGGTCGGCGTGCCGACGCGCGTGCCCCATCGGTCCTTGTTGTTGAAGTAGAAGAGGCCGGCGGTCCATTGCAGCGGCCCGCCCGCCTTCGAGGTCAGCAGCAATTCCTGCGAGACGGTCTGGCTGCGTACCGGAATATGCAGCAGGAAGATATTCGCCGCCGTGCTGTCCAGATCCTCGACGATCAGCGAATTTTCGTCGCGATACTGGGTGTAGGAGGTGAGGTCGGCAAAGCCCAGGTCCGCCTTCAGCGTGCCCTGGATCACATCATTATTCGACAGGAATTCGGTCGGGCCGCCGGTCGCCACGTCATCATGTTTGGTCGCGTAGAGGCTGGGCGGCAGGTTGGTGCCCGCGCCGCCAATATCGTCGCCGACATAGACATTGGTGTTGAGCAGGGTCGGATCGTCGGTGTCGCTATGGGTGTAGCGCAGCAGCAGCGACACGGAATCGCTGAGGTCCGCCTTGATCCCGGTTCGCACCGACCAGTTGCTGTAGCGCCCGTCCCGGTCGCTGCCGGTGGTGATATTGTGGACGAAACCGTTGCCGCGCCGGAACAGTGCCTCGACATCCATCGCCACATCCTGGACCACGCCGAAGGTGGCATAGCCCTGCACCGCCAGGCTGTTGAAGCGGCCATAGCTGACCTTGAACTCGCCCGCGCCGTCGCTGCTGGGATCGGCCGTGGTCAGCAGGATCGCGCCGCCGGTGGTGTTGCGACCGAACAGGGTGCCCTGCGGTCCTTTCAGCACCTGCACGCTTTTCAGGCTCATCAGCTGGAAATCGGCGGCCAGCGGGTTGGGCGAATAGAAGCCGTCGACATAGATGCCGACATTGGCGCCGCCGCCCGAGCTGGCGACCGCCGTGCCGACACCGCGAATGGTCGGCTGGACGAAGGCGGCGGCGCTGTCGAAGCGCAGCGCCGGGGTGACGGTGGCAATGTCGGTGAGCTGGCTGGCGCCGGCGCTGGTCAGCTGATCCTGGGTGACGGTGGTGATGCTGATCGGCACGTCGCGCGACAATTCAGCGCGGCGCTGGGCAGTGACGATGATCAGATCCTGGTCATTCTGGGCCGGCGGCGGCGCCGCCTCCTGCGCGACGGCCAGTTGCGACACGGTGGCCAGCAGCATGGCCGCGCCAATGCCCGACGAACGAATAAGCGTCTTCCGATGGATCATCCTTGCCTCCCATGATCGGTGCCGGTGGTCCGGCCTTCCCTATGGGCGGCATGATAAGGCCGAGAACCGCGGTCTCGCGCGCAGATAAGCGGCCGGCGGCTGACTCATCGCCTCGGCGTTGCCGCGCACGGTTCAGGGGCCAAGATATCCGATCGTATCCTGTCGCGGATCGGGCGAGTCCGCGCGCCAGCGGACCGATCCGAACGGCCGCTCCAGCCGCCGCCGCACCCGCACCTCGCCAGCCTTGCGGTCGAAGGCGCGCGCCACCTGCTGCGCCAGCTTGTCGGCCTGGGTGAAACGATCGCGCATATGGAGATAATCGCCCCAGGTCGGGCATTGATAGCGCTCGGTCCACAGCGCGGGATTGGCGATGTCGCGCGCGATCGACCAGTTGAAGCCGCCATTGCGCATGCGGGTGCGCTGCACCTCCACCATCGCCGCATAGAAATCGCGCGCCTGGTCGGGATCGACATCATAGTCGATCTCGATGATGACCGGGCCAGAACGCCGGGTGAGCGCCATGCCGACTTCCGGTTCGCCCGCGATGACGAAGGGCTCGACATCCGCCTCGCTGGTTTCGGGCAGCGGCAACAGCCAGCCCACGAGCGGCAGAATGGCCAGTGCCAGTCCCGATCCATAGAGGGCGATGTCGACCGACCAGCTTTGCGCCACCAGCCCCCAAAGCAGCGCGCCAATCGCGATGCCGCCGGTCAGCGCCGAGGAGAAAAGCGACAAGGCCCGCGCCGTGACCCAGCGCGGCGCCGACAGCTGCACCGACACGTTGAACAGGGCGATGGTCAGGATATTGGCGCCGCCCGCAACCAGCAACGCCAGGCAGGTGAGCGGCACATGGCGGCTGACCCCGACCAGCGCCAGCGCGATGCCGCTGACCAGCGCCAGCACGGCGGTGGTCCGCTGCGTTCCGAACCGATCGCGGCACGGCCCGACCAGCAGCGCCCCCAGCACGGCCCCCACCCCGCTGGCGCCCAGCAACAGGCCATAGACGCTGGCATCGCCGCCCAGCAGGTCCTTTGCCACCAGCGGGGCCAGCGCGGACGCCGACGCCCCGGCCAGCCCGAACAGGAAGGCGCGCAGCAGCACCGTGCGGATCGCCCCGGCATGCAGCGCATAGCGCATGCCCGACACCATCGCCCGGTGGAATTGTTCGGGCGGCAGGCGCGCAGGGACATGACGTCGCTGCCAGGCGAAGAAGGCGAGGAACAGCGGCAGATAGCAGATGGCGTTGATCGCAAAGGCGGCATGGGCACCGGCCGCCAGCACGATGATGCCACCCAGCGCCGGGCCGAAGCTGCGCGCGACATTATAGCTGATCGTGCCGAGCGCCACCGCCGCAGGCAGCAGGCGCGGCCCGACCTGTTCGCTGATCGACGCCTGCCAGGCCGGCGAATAGAGCGCGACGCCGGCGCCGATCAGCGAACAGAAGGCAAGCAGCATCCAGGGCGAACTATGCCCCGTCCAGGCCAGGAAGGTCAGCAGCGCGGCGCAGGCCATGGAGAAAGCGAGGCCGCTCATCGCGATCCGCCGGCGGTCGAACATGTCGGCAAAGGCGCCGGCGGGCAATGTCACCAGCATCAGCGGCAGCATCATCGCGGTCTGGACCAGCGCGACCATGCTGGGCGACGCACTCATCCGCGTCATTTCCCATGCCGCGCCAACGCCCAGGATCAACTGGCCGAAATTGGAGAGAAGGCTGGCGGTCCAGATGCGGCGGAACACCGGTTCGCGCAGCGGCGCGAAGCTGCCGCCCGTCGCCTGCGCGACTTCGCCTTGCGCCATCCGTCTCCCTCCTCATCATCTGCCCGTCCAGCCTGCACCAGCCGGGCGGCGCAGGCCAATCGGCGCGCGATCAATCGCCGGTGCGATTGGGGGCCATCCCGCTTCCATGCGATAGGATGCGAGAGCCGCGCCTGCGGGAAAAGAGACCGGGAGAAGATGCTTGACCGACGCCTATATCATTGATGCCGTCCGCACCCCGCGCAGCATCGGCAAGATGGGCAAGGGCGCGCTGTCGCACATGCACCCGCAGCATATTGCGGTGGCGGTGCTGAAGGCACTGAAGGATCGCAACAACCTCGACACCGCCGATGTCGACGACATCATCTGGGGCACCAGCGCGCAAATGGGGCTGCAGGGCGGCGACCTTGGCCGGATGGCGGCGCTCGATGCGGGCTATGACGTCAAGGCTTCGGGCGTGACGCTGGATCGCTTCTGCGGCAGCGGCCTGACCGCCACCAACCTGGCCGCGGCGCAGATCATGTCGGGCATGGAAGATCTGGTGATCGCCGGCGGCACCGAGATGATGTCCTATGTCACCTGGTACGGCCAGTCGCTGCGCGAGGCCGGCGTGAAGGCGCCCGGCGGGCTTGGCACCGGCAATATGCGCTTGCAGGACAAGCATCCCCAGTCGAACCAGGGCGTCGCCGCCGACGCGATCGCCGCGATGGAGGGCATCACGCGCGAAGATCTGGATGCCTTTGGCGCCGAAAGCCAGCGCAGGGCAGGCATTGCGCTCAAGGAAGGCCGCTTCGCCAAGTCGACCGTGCCGGTGCATGACGAGGATGGCAGCGTCGTGCTGGACCATGAGGAATATCCCCGCCCCGACACCACCGCCGAGCAGCTTGCCGGGCTGAAACCCGCCTTTGCCGCGTTCATGGACATGCCCTCGCGCCAGGATGGGCCGACCTTCCGCCAGCTCATCAACCAGAAATATCCCGATCTGGCGATCGAGCCGCTGCACCATGCCGGCACCTCGTCGGGCGTGGTCGATGGCGCCGCCGCGATCCTGCTCGCATCGAAAGCCTATGCCGACGCCCATGGGCTCAAGCCCCGCGCGCGGATCGTCGCGACCGCCAATGTCGGCGACGATCCGACGCTGATGCTGAATGCCCCGGTTCCGGCCGCGCGCAAGGTGCTGGCCAAGGCCGGGCTGACCGTGGCCGACATCGATGTGTTCGAGGTCAATGAAGCCTTTGCCGTGGTGACGGAGAAGTTCATCCGCGATCTGGGCGTCGACCGGGCCAAGCTCAATCCCAATGGTGGCGCGATTGCGCTCGGCCACCCGATCGGCGCGACCGGGGCGGTGCTGATCGGCACCGCGCTCGACGAGCTGGAGCGCAGCGGCGGCCGCTATGCCCTGATCACCATGTGCGCGGCCGGGGGCATGGCGCCCGCGATCATCATCGAACGTGTCTGATCGGATCGTCCGGCCGCCGCGCTGCGCCGAACAGGAGGAGGCTGCTTTCGTTTCGCCGCGATGGCGCTATGCTGCGCGAACAATGGAAAGCCTGCAGGACAAGACACTCGCCGACAACCCGCCGGCGCTGATGCGCAACGCGACGATGAAGCTGACGATCATCGCGCGTCAGTTGCGCGCGCATTTCGACCAGAGCGTGGTGCGGCTGGGCGTCACCCGCTCGCAATGGACGGTGATCGCGGCGGTCGCGCGCTATCCCGGCACGACCCAGCGCCATATCGCCAACCTGCTGGAAATGGCCGAGGCATCGGCCGGGCGGCTGATCGACCGGCTCTGTGCCGACGGCCTGCTGGAGCGGCGGCAGAAGGATGACGATCGGCGCGCCCATGCCGTGTTTCTGACCGAGCGCGGCCAGGCGATCACCATGCAGCTGTCGGGCATAGCGCAGGAGAATGAGGAGGTCGCCTTTGCCGGCTTCTCGGCCGAGGATTTGAAGCGCCTCAACAGCCTGCTCGACACGATTTCGGAAAATATCGTCAAGCCCTGAAGGCCGCCGGCGCCCAGGCGTCCCCCTTTCCCGGACATAAAAAAGGGCCGCTCCGGCAAGGAGCGGCCCATTCGCTATCGGCCGGCGCAGGGGAGGCCGCGCCCGGCGATCTCTTAGTGCGCGGTCAGCAGATCCTTCTTCGACAGGCTGGTGGTCAGCTTGCCGTCGGCGGCGGTCAGGCTGGACGCCGGCACGTTCACCATCTTGCCGTTGAGGATGATCTGGGCGTTGCCGTCGGCCGCGACGCGATAGATGGCGGCCAGACGATCGCCGCCGGCGGTGTAGAGCATCTTGCCCTTGTAGTCGGCGGCGGCAGTGGCCGCGCTGATCTGAACGGCTTCGCCAGCGGCAGCGACCTGCGGCAGGGCGGCAGCGGCGAGGGAGAGCGACAGGGCGATCTTGGCGAAACGAGTCATGGCACAACCTCTTCAACTAAAAACCGGTCGGGGAGATATATCCCCTTAACACTAAGCTAGGTTAGCTATTGTTGGCGATAATGTCAACCTAGCTTAGTATTTATTTTTGCATGTGCGAACAGCGGCTTGAGCGGGCAGACAAAAGGCCGCGTCCATATGGAACGCGACCTCTTCGTGCCATGGACGCAGCCCCGGAGATTCAGCGCGGCGGAAAGCGAATCGCGCCGTCGATGCGGAACAGCTGGGCGTTGATGTAGCTGTTGCGCGTGATCTCCAGCGCCAGCCCGGCAAATTCCTCGGGCTTTCCAAGGCGCTTGGGGAAGGGCACGCTGTTGTTCAGGCTTTCGTACATGCCCGGATTCATATCCTTGAAGCGCAGCATCGGCGGCGTCGCAAAGATACCCGGCATGATCGCATTGACGCGAATCCCCAGCTCCATCAGGTCGCGCGCCATCGGCAGCACCATGCCGTTGACCCCGGCTTTCAGCGAGCCATAGGCGACCTGGCCGACCTGGCCATCCTGCGCCGCAGCACTGGAGGTCAGGAGGATGCTGCCCCGCTCGCCATCCTCCAGCGGGTCGAGCGCGGCCATGCCGAGCGCCGCGATCGAGGCGATGCGATAGCTGGCGACCAGCACGCCCTCGGCCGAAATCGCATAATCCTGCGTCGACATGCGCTTGAAACCGCCGGTCTCCTTGTCCTTCGACACGGTCTTGCCGCCCTTCGACACGACCGCGCAATGGACCAGGATGCGTTCCTGCCCCTGCGCCGCCCGCGCCGCCTCAAAACCGGCGAGCACGCTGTCTTCCGACATGATGTCGACCTTGCAGAAAGTCGCGCCGACCTCCGCCGCGATCGCCTGGCCGCTATCCTCGTTGATATCGAAGATCGCGACCTTCACGCCGGCTTCGCGCAGCGCCCGCACCGTCGCCAGCCCCAGGCCCGACGCGCCGCCGGTCACGACCGCGGACAGGGAAGAGTCGAGTTTCATGGCATGTCTCCCACATCTGTTTTCGGACCGGCTATGGCACAGCAACAAGGCGGCTCAACCCATGACCCCGCCGACGCCGGCAATATCGCTGCGGCGCTAGGGGGCCGGGGCGCATCGCGATAGCGATAGCAGGCCCGCCGGACTTGCGGCGACCAGCGCAGCTTCTACCCTTTCCCCAACAGGTCGCATCATGCGGCGAATGAGGGGATGGCTGATTTTATGACCCAGGTGATGAAGGGGGTGCGCGTTCTGGAAGTGGCGCAGTTCACCTATGTGCCGGCTGCCGGCGCGATCCTGGCCGACTGGGGCGCGGACGTCATCAAGATCGAGCATCCGGTGCGCGGTGACACGCAGCGCGGGTTCCTGAACATGGGCGGGGTCCAGCTCGATCCGCTGCGCCACACCTTGTTCGAGCATCCCAATCGCGGCAAGCGCAGCGTCGGCATCGACCTGTCCACCGAAGAGGGCCAGGCCGTGCTCTATGAGCTGGCCAAGAGCGCCGACGTGTTCCTCACCAACTATCTTCCCCAGGTGCGGCAGAAGAACAAGTTCGACATCGAGCATATCCGCGCGGTCAATCCCAACATCATCTATGCCCGTGGCAGCGCGCTGGGCAACAAGGGCCCCGAGCGCGAGGTGGGCGGCTTCGACGGCACCTGCTTCTGGTCGCGCAGCGGCGTCGCCCATGCGATGACGCCCGAGGAACTGCCCGGCCCTCTGACCCAGGGCATCCCCGCCTTTGGCGATTCCATCGGCGGCATGTTCATTGCCGGCGGCATTTCCGGCGCGCTGTTCCACCGCGAAAAGACCGGCGAGGCGGTCGAGCTGGACGTCTCGCTGCTGTCGAGCGCCTGGTGGGCGTCGGGCGCGCTGATCGCACAGGTGATGGAGACCGACATCCTCACCCGCAACGGCATGCCGTCGTCCGGCGGGTCGCTGCGCAACCCCTTCATGGGCAATTTCCGCACCTCGGACGGCGGCACGATCAACCTGTGCATGGTCAGCCCCACCGGCCTGATCGCCGACACCTTCGCCCATGTCGGCGTGCCCGAGGCGGCCGACGATCCGCGCTTCAAGGATGTGCTGTCGCTGATCGACAATGCCGGCGCGGCCAGCGACATATTGGTCAAGGCTTTCGGGGCGAAGCCCTTCGCCTATTGGCGCGAGCATCTGAAGACGATGAAGGGGCAATGGGCACCGATCCAGAGCTTCAAGGATCTGCTGACCGACGAGCAGGCGATCGCCAACGACATGATCATCGAGGTCGAGGGCGCCGATGGCGGCGCGCCGCTGCGGCTGGTGCGCGGTCCGGTGCAGTTTGACGGCCAGCCGGTGCAGACGACCCGGTCGCCCCAGGCATCCGAACATACCGAGCTGGTGCTGATGGAACTGGGCGTCGAGTGGGACCAGATTGAACAATGGAAGGCCAGCGGCGCTATCGCCTGAAGGGGCGGACGTCGGGGGGCTGGAAGGCAGGAATGATATGAAACCGGGTACGAAACTGAAGAGCGCGGTGTGCGACACCGAAGTGATGGTGATCCGTGCCGGCACCGGCACGATCGAATGCGGCGGCAGCGCCATGGGCGAAACCAGGCCGGAGACGGTCGGCACGCCCGCCGCCGATTTCAGCGCCGGCACGCTGATGGGCAAGCGCTATGTCGATCCGGCCGGCAGTTTCGAGCTGCTGTGCGTCAAGCCGGGCAAGGGTTCGCTGTCGGTCGACGGCGTGGCACTGAGCCCCAAGGACGCCAAGCCCCTGCCCGCTTCGGACTGACGCCCATCCCATGAACATCGCCCTGTTCCTCGAAATGGCGGCTGATGCCGCGCCCGACCGCATCGGCCTGGTCTGTGACGGCCAGCGCTGGAGCTATGCCCGGCTGCTGGCTGGCGCGCGCGGCGCCGCCGCGCTGATCCGGGACAGTGGCTGCAGCCATGTCGCGCTGCTGGACGAAAGCAGCGAGGCGGCGGCGATGGCGCTGTTCGGCGCGGCGATCGCCGGCGTGCCCTATGTGCCGCTCAACTATCGGCTGGCCGACGCGGACCTGGCCGCGCTGTTGCAGCGGATCACCCCGGCGCTGATCGTCGGCGATGTCGCGCGGGTGGAGCGGCTCTGTCCCTCGGCCGACAACAAGGTGCTGGCGCGCGCCGATTTCGTTGCGGCCGCGCTGGACGCTGCAGCCGATGCACCGACCGAGGCGGACGAGGGCGATGGCGTCGCCATCCAGCTCTTCACCAGCGGCACCACCGCCGCACCCAAGGCAGCCATCCTGCGCCACGCCAATCTGGTGTCCTATATATTGGGCACGGTCGAGTTTGGCGCCGCGCCGGAAGAGGATGCCGCGCTGGTCAGCGTGCCACCCTATCATATCGCCGGCATCGCCGCCCTGCTCAGTTCCATCTATGCGCTGCGCCGCATCCTACTGCTGCCGGCATTCGATCCGGCCGCCTGGCTGGACCTGGCGGCGGGCGAGCGGGCAAGCAATGCCTTCGTCGTGCCGACCATGTTGTCGCGCATCATCGAGACGGTGGACAAGGGCAATCAGCCCGACCTCAGCAATCTGCGCGCGGTCGCCTATGGCGGCGGCAAGATGCCGCTGGAGCTGATCCAGCGCGCGCTCGACCTGTTTCCCGATACCGGCTTCACCAACGCCTATGGCCTGACCGAGACCAGCTCGACCGTCGCCTTGCTGGGGCCGGACGAGCATCGCGCCGCCCATGTCGCGACCGATCCCGCCGCCCGCGCCCGGCTGGCCTCGGTCGGCCGGCCGCTGCCGACGGTCGAGATCGAGATTCGCGACGAGGAAGGCCGCTGCCTGCCTGCGGGCGAGCCGGGTGAAATCTATGTCCGCGGCGACCAGGTGTCGGGCGAATATCGTGAGCGCAGCGCGCTCGACGCCGATGGCTGGTTCCCGACCCGCGACGCCGGCTATATCGATGCGGAGGGCTATCTGTTCCTGTCGGGCCGTGCCGACGACGTGATCGTGCGCGGCGGCGAGAATATCTCGCCCGGCGAGATCGAGGATGTGATGCTGGCCCTGCCCGCCATCGCCGAAGCGGCGGCGGTCGCCATCCCCTCGGCCGAATGGGGCGAGGCGGTCGGCCTGATCGTGGTCGTGCGCGACGGGCATGAAGCGCCGGCCGACGAGGAACTGAAGCAGGTCATCCGTGCCCGGCTGCGTTCTTCGCGAGTGCCCGAGCGCGTGCTCTTTGCTAAGAGCCTGCCCTATAATGAAATGGGCAAGCTCCTCCGCCGGGAAATCAAGAAGCTGTTCGCAGCCTGACATGGCTCTCGCCCTGCCGCTTGCCGGCTGGGCCGAGATGCAACTGGAGGCGATCCGGGCGATGGCGGGAACGCCGGCGCTGGCGGGTTTGAGCGGCGCGCAACTGCTGGGCGAGCGGGCGGCGTTGAATGGTTTTTCGATACCGGGCCGGCGCTCGGCCGGTGGGGGATGCCGGCTCTACGACGTGATCGACGGGCAGGTCGCGCTGACCCTGGCACGGGCCGACGACCGGGACTTGATGCCGGCGCTGTTCGGCGATGTCGGCATCGAAAGTGACAGCGATATTGTCACAGCCTTTGCGTCGACGCAGGCGTCCTCGATCGTGACACAGGGGCGGCAACTGGGCCTTGCGATCGCGGCAATCGACGAGGTGCCGGCCAGCCCCACCTGCCGCCTGATGGTGACAGGAGGTGCGCGGCCGACGCGCGATGGGCCGCCACTGGTGATCGACCTGTCGGCGCTCTGGGCCGGGCCGCTGGCCGGGCATCTGCTGGGGCTGGCGGGCGCGCAAGTGATCAAGGTGGAGAGCCGCAACCGGCCCGACCGGATGCGCGCGGGCGATCCGCTGCTGTTCGCGCGGCTGAACCAGCACAAGGCCAATGTCGCGCTCGACCTGCGCGATGCGGACGACCGCGCAGCCCTGATCGCGCTGATCCATCGCGCCGACATGGTGATCGCCGCCGCCCGGCCGCGTGCGCTGGCGCAACTGGGGATCGATGCCGATGCGCTGGTGCGCGACGTGCCGGGGCTGGTCTGGGTGACGATCACCGGCCATGGCGCGGAGGGAGACGCCGCCCATTGGATCGGCTTTGGCGATGATTGCAGCGTCGCCGGGGGACTGAGCGCTGTGCTGCGACAGGCGAGCGGGCGGATCGGCTTTGGCGGCGATGCCTGCGCCGACCCGCTGACCGGGCTCCATGCTACGCGGCAGGCATTGGCACAGTGGCATAGCGGCACCGGCGCGCATCTGCTGCTGTCGATGAGCGCCGTGGTGGCCGAGGCAATCGACTGGGAACGGGCGCGCGACGCAGCGGGCTTCACCGCGACGCTGCAACGCTGGGCCGCGGCCGAGGGCGCCCCCTTCCCCGCCGTTGCGCAGCGAACCACGGGACCGGTCGGGGCGCTGGGACAGGATAATGGGGCCTGGCTATGCTGATCCGCGATGCCGAACCATGGGGCAAGGGCCGCCCCGACCTGCGCATCGCCGAGGGGCGGATTGCGGCAATCGGCGCGCTTGCGCCCCTGCCCGGCGAAGCGGTGATCGACGCACGCGGCGGCGCCCTGCTGCCCGGCCTGCACGACCATCATATCCATCTTGCGGCCTATGCCGTCGCCCGCGCCTCGCTGCCCTGCGGGCCGCCGGCCGTGACCAGCGAAGCCGATCTGGCCGCCGCGCTGGCACGGCCGGGCGAGGGCTGGCTGCGCGGCATCGGCTATCATGAAAGCGTCGCCGGCCTGCCCGATGCGCGGGCGATCGACCGGTGGCAGGCGGAACGGCCGGTGCGCATCCAGCATCGATCGGGGCGCATGTGGCTGCTCAACAGCCGGGCGCTCGACCTGCTGCTCGAACTGGATGCGCCGCCACCGGGGCTGGAGCGGATCGACGGGCGCTGGACCGGACGGCTGTTCGACGAGGATGGCTGGCTGCGCCGGGTACTGGGCGGCACGCCGCCGGCGCTGGATGCGGTGGGGACCGAACTGGCACGCCATGGCATCACCGGCGTTACCGACATGTCGCCCGGCAATGACGGCGCGGGCCTTGCCTGGTTCGCTGCCGAACGTGCAGCCGGCCGCCTGCCGCAGCATCTGGTTGCCGCCGGCACGCTGGCGCTGGGGGATGCGCCGTCGCCGCCGGGCATCACGGTCGGCCCGGCCAAGCTGCATCTGCATGAAAATGCCCTGCCCGACTTCGACCAGTGCGTCGCCTTCCTGCGCGCCGCGCATGATCAGGGTCGGGCGATCGCCAGCCATTGCACGACCGAGACCGAACTGGTCTTCACCCTCGCCGCGCTGGCACAGGCCGGCGCGCGGCCGAGCGACCGGATCGAACATGCCGGCATCACCCCCGATGCGCTGCTGGAGCAGATGGTCGACCTCGGCGTGCAGGTGGTGAGCCAGCCGCATTTCATCGCCGAGCGCGGCGACCAGTATCTGCGCGATGTCGAACCGCGCGAGCGACCCTTGCTCTATCGGCTGGGCGCTTTTGCCCGCGCCGGGCTGGTGCTGGCGGCGGGCAGCGACGCGCCCTATGGCGTCGCCGATCCCTGGGCGGCGATGCGCGCGGCGGTGTCGCGCAGGACGGAGAGTGGCGCGGTCATCGGGCAGGACGAGGCGCTGACACCCGAGGCGGCGCTGGCGCTCTATCTCGCCGATCCGCTGGACCTGCGCCAGCAGCGTGTCGTCGCCGTCGGCGCGCCGGCCGACCTGTGCCTGCTCGATCGCCCATGGGCGCAGGCGCGGGAGCGCTTGCTGGCACAGGATGTGGCAATGACGTGGATCGGTGGATCAATCGTCCATGATTGTGTCGACCAGACCCCAGCCTAGCGCCGTGCGGGCATTGATCCGCTTGCCCGACAGAATCATCAGCGCCGCGCGCTGACGCCCGATCCGCCGGCTGAGCGAGACGCAGCCGCCAGCGCCGGGGATGATCCCCATCGCCAGTTCGGGCAGATGGAACCAGGCGTCTGCGCTGGCTGTGATGTGCCCGGCAAAGGCCGCCATTTCCAGGCCCGATCCGACGCAGCCGCCCTGGACATGGACCGACAGCCGATCGGCGCAGCCCAGCAGTGCATGGGCCGGCAGCGTCTGCATCCTTATATCATGGGCGGCGGCCGGATCGCGCGTAGTGCCAAATTCGCCGAGGTCCGCGCCGGTGCAGAAGCTGCGCCCCGCGCCGCGCAGGCTGACATGGCTGATATCGGGATCAAGCGCAGCAACGTCGAACGCCGCGCGCAGCCCGTCGCGCAGATCGCGGTCGATGGCGTTATGAGCATCGGGTCGATCGATCAGGATCGCCAGCCGGTCGCCCTCCCGATCCACCTTGATCGTGCCGGGCGACTGCACCGGCGCGGGGACTTGCGTGGCGAGCCAGCGGGCGTGGCCGGCGCTGCCCTGAAGCACACCATAAGCGAGCGATTCCGCGACCAGCGCCTGGGCGGGGGCCAGCCTGTCGATCAGCCGCAACAATTGCACCAGCACGCGCGCCGCTTCGGGCTGGGCCATGATCTGCTGGGTGATCGCACCGAGCGAGACCGGCAATTCGACCAGCGCGTCGAGCCGGCGCGCGAGCGGATGGGTCGGGTCACCGATCCCCAACAGGGGAAAGGGCGGCAGGTGCAACGGCGCATCGCTGCGCGGCGCCCGATCGAGATCGACCAGCCCATAGGGCTGCGCATCCCCGGTCCAGGGAAGGGTCAGGCCATCGGGGTCGATCAGGGCGGCAGGGCCGGGCATGGGTGGCAGGGTAGGACCGGGCCGAAGCGCGGCAAAGGCGGACGCAGCACTGATCGCCACGGCGTTGCGGACAATGGCTGACCAGCGCCGCGCCCTGCCGCAATATCGCGCCATGGAGACGGATCATCCCAGTCTGCGCGCGCTCGCCGCCGCCGCCCTGCAACGGCCGGCCGATCAGGCAGCGATCCTTTATGAGGGCGAATGGATCGCTTGGGGAACGCTGTGCGCGGTAGCCGAAGAGATCGATGCGGCACTGGATGCGAGCGGCATTGCCCCGGACGCCCCGATCGCGTTTGTCGCGCGCAATCGGCCGGCAGCGCTCGCCGCGCTGCTGGGCCTGATCGCGCAGGGGCGGACGATCCGCATGATCTATGCCTTTCAGTCGGACGCCGCCATCGCCCGCGATCTGGCGCGCATGGCGCCCGCCGCGCTGGTCGCCTTTGCCGAGGATATCGGGCCGGAGATTCGCGCGGTGCTGGCCGCCGAAGGCATCGTGGCGGTCGCGATCGACGGCATGACTGCGGCTGCGCCGCCGGGTCATGAACATGCCGCGCCAGAAGTTCAGCAGCGCCACGGCCCCGCCGCGCCACAGATCGAGATTTTGACCAGCGGCACCACCGGCCCGCCGAAAAGCTTCGCCGTGCCCTACGCCCTGCTGGAACGGCATTTCCTCTCGACACCGCTGACCCGGCAGCAGGCGGATGATCCCCAGGCCGCACCGCCCTTCCTCCTCTATTTTCCGCTCGGCAACATCACCGGCCTCTATTCGACCCTGCCGATGCTGCTGCGCGGGCAGCGGGTCGAGCTGCTGGAGCGCTTCTCGCTCAGCGCCTGGCATGCCCATGTGCGGCGCTGGCGGCCCAGCCATGGCGGCCTGCCGCCGGCCAGCGTGCAGGCGGTGCTGGACGCCGACATAGCGGTCGAAGACCTCGCCTCCCTGCGCGCGATCGGCTGCGGCGCGGCGCCGCTCGATCCCAGCGTGCAGCAGGCGTTCGAGGCGCGCTACGGCATTCCCATCCTGCTCTCCTATGGCGCCACCGAGTTCGCCGGTCCGGTGGCATCGATGACCGCCGCGCTCCATGCCGAATGGGGCACCCACAAAATCGGGTCGGTTGGCCGCGCCATGCCGGGTGTTGAGCTACGCATCGTCGATCCAGACAGCGGCATCCCGTTGCCGCCCAACAGTGAAGGTCTGTTGGAAGTCATTGCACCGCGAATCGGCCCGGACTGGATTCGCACGTCCGACATCGCCCTGATCGATGCCGATGATTTCCTGTTCCTGCGCGGCCGGGCCGACGGGGCGATCATCCGCGGCGGCTTCAAATTGCTGCCCGAATCGATCGAACGCGCGCTGATGCTGCACCCCGCCGTCGCCGAAGCGGCGGTGACAGGCATGGCGGATCACCGGCTGGGGCAAGTGCCGGCCGCCGCCATCCGGCTGCGCGCCGATTTTGCTGCACCCGCCGTCGCAGCATTGGAAACGCATGTGCGCCAGCATCTCCCTGCCACCCATGTTCCGGTAAAATGGCTGTTCGTCAGCGACTTACCGCGCACCCCATCGCTCAAGACCGACCGCCGCGCACTTCAGGCGCTGTTTGCGAATATGTCGCCGGAAACGGAGAATGAGACAGAGAATATCACATAAACGAGGGCATCTCATTTTTTGTTGACAGCCTCCCGGCGTTAGTGAACAACCATGTTCAATAACGAAGGAGAGGAACCATGGCTCTGATCGAGTCCCATAAGCCGAGGGTAGCCAAGACCGAGTCCAACAAGGCGAAGATCGCCAAGCGCGTGGTCGAGGTCCTGGAATTTTTCGACGAGGATCATCCGCAGGCGACGGTGATGGACATTGTCCGCCGCTTCGACCGCCCGCAGTCGAGCACGTCCGAATTGCTGTCGAGCCTGGTCGACTTGGGCCTGCTCCACAAAGATCCCGGTTCGCGCGCCTATTCGCCGACCCCGCGCGCCGCGATGCTGGGTGCCGCGATCCAGCCGCGCATGGTACGCGATGGCGTCCTCAACGGCCTGATCGATCGCCTGTCGGCCCAGACCGGCCTTGGCATTGCCGTGTTCGGCATGGTCGGCCTCAACATCCAGATCGTTCACTGGCGCGCCGGCAAGAAGGCGCTGCGCACCTCGGCCAATAACGGCCTGGCCGGTGGCCGCCAGGAACGGCTGACCGACTCCGCCGCCGGTCTGCTGATGCTGTCGACCGTGCAGCAGCCGCGCCGCGACGGCCTGATCCGCCGCCTCAATGCCGAAGCGCCGCAGGAGCGCAAGTTCGTCTTCGCCGATGTCGCCGGCCAGGTGCAGCGCTGCCGGGACGAGGGGCATATCAGCGGCTTTGCCGGCTTCGGTTCGATCGCCGACGTCACCGCCATGCTGCTGCCCCACATGCCCGACGGCCAGCCGCTGGCGATCGGCTTCGTCTATGAACCGTCCGACCAGATCGACGCCGCCGGCCTGCAGCGCACGCTCAGCGAAGCGGTCCGCCGCTCGGTCGAGGAACAGTCGCCGGCCGCCTCCGTCCAGCCGATCTTCGAATCCGCCAGCTGGCAGGGCGCGCTGGAGGTGAAGCATGGCTGATGTGAAGGACAAGGACGTCGCCGACGCCCAGGCCGCGCGCAAATATTGGTCGGCCGAAGGCTATACCGAAGGCGGCGTCATCCGCGAGGTCGATTACAGCACCCAGTCGGGCGGGCTCGACCCGTCGCTGGCCGGCATCAAGATCGTCGATACCGATACCCATATCACCGAGGCGCCGGACCTCTTCACCTCGCGCGCGCCGGCCAAGTACAAGGCCAAGGTGCCCTATGTGAAGCAGGACGCCGACGGGGTCGAACGCTGGTATGTGGGCGACCGCAATTTCGGGTCGATGGGCGGCAACGTCATCCGCGCCGACAATAACAAGCTGCTCGGCCGCCTTGCCTTCCCCAAGCTGGCGCAGGCGCATCCGGGCGGTCACCTGATCAAGGAACGGCTGCAGGCGATGGACGATATGGGCATCTATGCCCAGATCGGCTTCCAGAATTCCGGCGTCACCCAGGCCGGTTCGCTGATGTCGCTGGGCGACCCCGACCTCGCGGTCGCGATCATCCAGATGTATAATGACGCATCGGCCGAATATCAGCAGGTGTCGGGCGAACGCATCTTCAACATGGCCCATCTGCCCTTCTGGGACCAGAAGGCGATGGAGACCGAAGCGCGGCGCTGCGTCGACATGGGCCTGCGCGGCTTCGTGCTGCCCGACACGCCCGAACGCGTCGGCGTGCCGAGCTTCCTCAATGATTATTGGACGCCCTTCCTGGAAATGTGCGAGGCCGAAGGCCTGCCGCTCAATTTCCACCTCAATGCGGCGATCGATCCCAATACGCTGACCTGGGACGGCTTCGGCTTTGAACAGACGCTGTCGGTGGTCGCGACCATGTTCTCGATCGGCAATGCCGCGACGCTGGGCAACTGGATGGTGTCGGGCCAGCTGGACCGCCATCCCAAGCTGAAGATCGGCCTGATCGAAAGCGGCGCGGGCTGGGTCCCCTTCGCGATCGAGGCGCTGGAGCATCAGTTCGACGAAATGCTGCCGAGCAAGGTCGGCCTGCTCAACAAGCGGCCGTGGGAATATTTCCGCGACCATTTCTGGGTCACCTTCTGGTTCGAGAAGGTCGCGCCCAAGCTGCTGCTGGAAACGATCGGCGTCGACAAGGTCATGTTCGAAACCGATTTCCCGCATCCGACCTCGCTCTATCCGGGCGTGCAGGAACATCTCAAGGATGTGCTGGGCGGCTACGACTTCGCGGTGAAGAAGAAGGTGCTGCAGGACAATGCAGTGAACCTCTACAAGCTGCCCTTCTAAAAGGCAGCAGACCGAACGAAAAAGGGGCGCTCCTGCCGGGAGCGCCCCTTTCCATTAGGGGGCAGTCGTCGAAGACTGCCATTTGTGAAAATGGAGACGCGAAAGCGCTCCGCCGCCAGACAGATGATGGCGGCGAAGGGCCATGAGCGCGGCAATGTCGGTCAGTCCAGCGGCTTGGGTGCGCCCGTCCCCATGTAGCGGGACAGGTTATAGTGCAGGCTGGCGACTGCCCGCTCCATATAGGGGTTGGGCTGGGTGCCGCGGAAGCCGACATTCTTCATGCCCTGCTGCACTGCCTGCATATTGGTAAAATCCTGCTGCAGCACCGGCGGCCATTGCTCCGCGCTGGTATATTCCCATTCGGTGGCGGGCGTTTCCGCTTCCGGGAAAAGTTCATAGACCGCCGCCTCGAAAATGCACTTGTCCGGGTCCGCGCCATAGGGGCGGGCCGAATAGCAGAGCATGTTGTTGACGGCATGGCCGATCTGGAAATTGGGGAAGATCTGCCAGGCGGTGCCGCTTTTCGCCGTATGGGCGGGTTCGACCACCGGCCAGAAGACGCCACGCTTCTCGTCGTCGGCGCGCGCGGTTGCGAGCCAATGCTGCAGCACCTGTGGCGCAGGCGTGCCCTCGGGCAATTCGTCCTTAAGCCGCTGGGCGGCGGCGACCAAAGTCATGGTGGTGTTGGTATTGGCATTTTCCCAGGTGAAGAGCTGCATTTCCGCCGTCGACAGGCGCGGGTCTTCGCCTGAACCGATGCGCAGCTTGGCTTGGTTCTCGTCCATATTCTTGGGCGCTTCATAGCCGATATTGGTGTGCAGCCCATGTTTGCGCGCCCAGCCGCGAAATTCGCCAAAGGCGTTGAATTCGGGATGGGTGGTCTGGACATGATAGGTCTCGCTGAACGCCTCCATCGCGACCTTCCAGTTGCAGTCGAAGATGATCCATTTGCGCCAGCGATAACGCATATTCTGGAGGCCGAAGGGATCGAGCATGTCGGGCACCACGCCCAGATAATCGGCGAGCGGCCCGCAATCGGGATCGAGGTTGATCCAGGCCCAGCCGCCCCATGTGTCGACGCTGACCTTGCCGAGCGCGGTGCGCTGCGCCGTCAGCTTGCCCTGCCAGTCATCGGCATGATTGGCGAAGGTGCATTGGCCCTGGCGGTCGAAGGTCCAGCCATGGAAGCCGCAGATGATCGACTTGCGGTTGCCGCGCGCGTTGCGCTGGTCCGCTGGCGTGTCGATCAGGCGGCGGCCGCGATGCGGGCAGACATTATGATAGGCGCTCAGCTCATCCGGCCCGGTGCGCATGATGATGACCGAATCTTCGAGAATGTCATAGGTGACGAAATCGCCGACATTCGGAATATCCTCCAGCCGGGCCGCCTGCAGCCAGACCTTGCGCCATAGCCGCTCCTGCTCGGCGCGGGCATAGTCCTTCGACACATAGGCTTCGACCGGGACGATGACCGGCTCGATCAGATCTTCGCCGGGCGTGCCGATGCTGCTGATTTCGTTCATGGCCTATTCCTTCTCCATTTCACCCTTTTGCCATGCCCGCGTCACCCGGACTTGACGATTTCAGACAGTCGGGCTCAGCGCCCGGTCCATTGCGGCGTGCGTTTTTCGGCAAAGGCGCGCGGTCCTTCCTGCGCGTCCTGGCTGTTATAGGTATGTTCGGAGGCCGCGCGGGCAGCCTGCAACGCGGCGGCGCGGCCCATCTCGGTCGCCAGCATCACCGTGTCGCGCCCGGCCTTCACCGACAAGGGCGCACCCTCCAAAATCTCCGCGGCCAGATCGAGCGCCGCCTGCATCAGCGCCTCCGGCTCGGTCAGGCGATTGACCAGGCCGATCTCGTAAGCGCGCTGGGCGGTGATCGGCTTTCCGGTCAGGATGATCTCCATCATGATCCGCTGCGGGATCATGTGAATGAGCGGCGCGGCCCAGGGCGAACTGCGCCCGACCTTCACCTCGGTAATGGCGAAGCGCGCGGCCGTGCTGGCAACGCACAGGTCGCAGGCCTGGGCGATCATCCAGCCGCCGGCAAAGGCGACGCCGTTCACCGCCGCGATCGTCGGCTTGCTGAGTTCGATACTGTCATAGGGCAGCGGGAACATGGCGCGCGGCGGCACGGCCATGCCGGTGTCGACCATTTCCTTGAGGTCGCCGCCCGCGCAGAAGGCCTTGTCCCCCGCGCCGGTCAGGATAGCGACGCGCAGCGCCGGATCAGTCTCGAACCGTTGCCAGGCGGCGCGCAGCCCTTCGCGCACGTCGCGACCCAGGGCATTGCGCTGGTCGGGGCGGTTGATGGTGAGGATGGCGATGCCGTCGGGCCGCGCCTCGAACAGGACTGCGTCGGTCTGCGCTTCGGGCATCAATACCCCCTCTGCTGGATGATATGGGCCGCCCGCTCCAGTTCCTCGCGGAAGGCGGGGTCGGCGATGGCGATCAGGCGGCGGGTGCGTTCGGCGAGTGTCTGCCCTTTCAGTTCCGCCGCGCCATGTTCGGTGACGATGATGTCGACATCGCTGCGCGCGGTGGTGACCGGGCCGGACAGGCTGGGCACGATCTTGCTCAAACTGCCGCCCTTGGCCGAGGCGGACAAAGCGATGATCGAGCAGCCGCCGGGCGAGCGGGCGCCGGCGCGGACGAAATCGACCTGGCCACCGGTGCCGCCCAGATAGGCCGCCCCAGACTGTTCGGCATTGACCTGGCCGGTCAGGTCCACCTCCAGCGCACTGTTGATGGTGACGAGGCGGGATAAGCGCCCCAGCACGGCGGCATCATGGGTGTAGCTGGTGGCGCACATGCGGATCGCGGGATTATTGTGCGCCCAGTCATAGAGGCGGCGGGTGCCGATCAGCGCGCCATTGATCGAGATGCCGGTGTCGATTTCCTTGCGGGCGTTGGTCAGCACGCCGGCCTGCGCCAGGTCGACCAGCCCGTCGCCCAGCATGCCCGAATGGACGCCCAGGTCGCGCCGGTCGCCCAGCAGTCGCAATATCGCGTCGGGCACCGCGCCGACCCCGGTCTGGATCACCGATCCGTCGCCGATATAGGCGGCGCAGTGGCGGGCGATCGCCTCGTCGGTCTCGCTGATTGTCGCGGGCGCCACCTCGACCGGCGGGCGCGACACGGGGATGGCGACGTCGATCGCCGAGGCCGGGATCAGCTCGCCCGGCACATAGGGCACCGCTTCGTTGATCTCCGCGATCACCACCCGCGCCTTGTCCACGGCGGCGCGGACATAGTCGCCGATCAGGCCGCAGCTATGATTGCCATCGGCGTCGGCCGGGCTGAGCTGGATCATCGCCACGTCGCAGCCGATGATGCCGGCCGTGATCATCGGCGCGACCTGGCTGACATGGATGGGGATGACCTGCAGCTTGCCGGCTTTCGTCATCGATCGCAGCACGCCGATCGCGCCGATGGAGGAAAGGCGGAAACTGTCGGCGCTCTCCGGCGTGAACAGGCCTGAAAAGCTGGTGGCGATGAAGGCGGACAGGTCGCGGACATGCCCCCCCTGTTCGATCAGCGCGCTGACCAGGCTGACCGGCTCGCCGCAGGCCTGGCCAAAGACGATGCGGTCGCCGCGCCGCAGATAGGGGGTGAGGTCGATCACGAGGCCCCGGCCTGGCGCAGCAACTGCTCGGCGCGGCTGAGATAGGGGCGGTCGAGCATACCGCCCTTGTAGCCGATCGCGCCGACGCCGGGATTGGCGGCGAAGATGTCGACGATCGCCTGCGCTTCGGCGATTTCCTCTTCGGTCGGGGTGAAGGCGGCGTTGATGACATCGACCTGCGCCGGGTGGATCGCCAGCATGCCGCGATAACCGTCGCGCCGCACCTTCTCGGCCCGCGCCTTCAGCCCGTCGAGATCGCGGAAGTCGCCCTGGATCGTCTCGATCGCGGTGACGCCGGCGGTGGCCGCGCCCAGCAGGCACATGGAGCGCGCCAGTTCATAGGTGAAGCCATAGCTGCCATCGGCATTGCGGTTGGAACTGGCGCCAATCGAGTCGGCCAGATCCTCCGCGCCCCAGGTCAGCGCCACCACGCGCGGCGCGCCCTTGTAATCGCCGGTATGGAACATGGCTTCTGCCGTTTCGGTGACCAGCACGATCAGCGGGGTCGATCCCCGTTCGATGCCATGCGCCGCCTCGAACGCGGTCAGATAATGGTCGAGCCGTTCGACATCCTGCCGGCCATAGACTTTGGGCAGCATGATGCCGCCCGGCCGCGCCGGCATGATCGCGGCGAGATCATCGAGCGTATAGGGGCCATCGAGCGGATTGACCCGGACCCAGAGCCGCTCGCGCCCTTCCGGCCTGGCGGCGAGGAAATCATGCACCATCTGGCGGGCGAGCGGCTTGTTCTCGGTCGCGACCGCATCCTCCAGGTCGAACAGCGCGATGTCGGCGGCGCTGTCCGCCGCCTTGGCCATCTTCTTCTCGCTGTCGCCCGGCGCGAACAGCCAGGAGCGCATCTTGATCGGCAGCGTCATCTCGTCTCTCGCCTCAATAGGATTTGGG